>CAZEKN010000031.1:0-14125 GCA_964512755.1 uncultured Desulfatibacillum sp.
GAAACTCTTTTGACAATTGGCACCCTCTGGTATATGAAATTAAATTAGAGATAGAGTTGCAGCGTTCCGCGCGAGGGGGCGCGTGCAGCGAAATCAAGTCAAAATCGTCCAAGGAGAGCGAGATGACAAAACAGGGATCAAAAGCACTGGCATTACTTCTTATGGCCGTTATCCTTTTTGCGGTCCCCGGCTGCCAGAAGAAAGAACTCGCATCGGATGCGGGTTACGGGGCTGCCGGCGGCGGTGCCGGTGCGGGAGCCGCCGGACGCAAAGGAATCGGGGAGCAGGACCTCAGCGGCACGGCCGGACGACCGGGAGGCGGTGGGGTTTCGATCGGTGCAACCGAGCGAGCGGCGTTTGAAAATGAGGATATCTTCTTCGCCTACGACAGCTCGGCCCTTACGGCTCAGGCTCAGGAGATCCTGCGCAAAAAAGCAACGTTTCTGAAGGCCAACTCCGGCGTCAAGGTCACCATCGAGGGGCACTGCGACGACCGGGGCACCAACGAATACAACCTCGCTTTGGGCGAGGCCCGTGCCCGGTCGGCCAAGGCCTTTATGGTGGATCTCGGCATTCCGGCGGCACGAATGGCGACCATCAGTTACGGCGAGGAACGGCCTGCCGTAAGGGGCACGAGCGAAGATGCCTGGGAGAAGAACCGGCGGGCCCATTTCGTGGTCGAGCAATAGGCTTTCTTAAGCCGGCTGAACAGAAGACCGTGCGGGGTCACTCGCACGGTCTTTATTTTGTTGGGGTTGAGGCGTGGCCATGCTTTCGAAAATTGTCTCAGGCGGCCAAACCGGCGTCGACCGTGCCGCACTGGACGTTGCCATCAAGCTGGGCATCCCGCACGGCGGCTGGGTCCCCAAAGGCCGCCTGGCCGAAGACGGCCCCATCCCCGAAAGCTATCGAATGCGGGAGACATCCACTGCAGTCTATTCCGAACGGACGGAAAAAAACGTGATCGATTCCGACGGCACGCTGATCATCTCGCGCGACGAACTGACCGGCGGGTCGGAGACCACCCGAGAGATGGCCATTCAGCACGAACGCCCTTGGCTGCACATCGACCTGAGCCAAACCCCAGCGTTCCTTTCCGCCGTCCGCATCGTCGAATGGTTGAACGCTCACCGCATTCGGATCCTCAATGTGGCCGGCCCCCGGGCCAGCAAGGATCCGCGAATCCACCACGACACCTTGGCGCTGCTGGAAAGCGCCTATTATCTGAGCCTCGCACCGATTACTGCCATGAATGCAGGCACATTTGACGACGCCGCCTCCGCCCAGACCATCCTTCCAAACAGAGTCGGGCAAGCGGTGGACCGCCTGATCGGCGATCTGCCGTTCAAGGACAGGGTCAGCATTGCCAATATGTCCGAATCCGAACTGCCCACCCTCAACCGCACTCTTGGCGAACACATCATCAGCCAGTACGGCCTGGTCAACGGAAATCCGGCACTATTAAAATCCCTGCGCTGGACCGCACGCAGGGTTCCCGCCGACGAAACCGACGCCGCTGCCATCATTATTCGCGAACTATGGAAAAGACTGCGGGTCAGCCACACCCTGCGGCGCGTCAAATGACGATTCGATGGGAAAAAGTTTTCATACGCGCCTGGAAAGCATTGCCTATCCCTATGGCAAAATTTCTCGCGTTCTATTCGCCATCATCGACCCGAGCAGTATGTTTTCCCTGAAGGGTTGAATCCAGGCGAACGGCTGTCAACGCAGGGAGCAACCCTGCTGTTGAATCCATGAGTATAGAGGCTCATTACGTTCGAACACTGGAAGAAGGGCATCGCTTGCGTCGGAAATTTAAGCTGACAAATGGCATAAAGCTTGCTCAGTCTTTTCCGGAAAGAAAATAACAGGACCGACGAATCAGTCGGAAACGCTGCGGAATTCATCATGGCAGGCATAGACAAACGAAGTGAATCGCACCCAGCGTCATCGGAGCCTCAACAATTCCAAGACCAGGGGGGCGCACGGTCCGGTCGAGACCGCCGGAAAAGTCCTGCGCCCTTTGAGGGAAACGACCGACGATCCGGCCGGGATCGCCGCCGCGGGTTCGACCGGCGCAGCGGCATCGAGCGGCGACGAACCAACGGCCGCCGCAGCGAGCGCTATTTCAGGGATGGCGAATTGGTTGAACGGCGGGATGTTTTCCGCAGACACATCAACGATGACTAGTCGACACCGCGTTTCGGATATCGCCAGCCCCTCCAGTGCCATCCGGACGGCCGCTCAACCGAGCGAAGGGCAGGGCCGTCCAACGTACAGCCGTCCGGATGGTTTTTTCTTGAGCAACCGCTAAACCAGCTTCTTCACGGCCGCAATCACGGCACCGTAATCCGGCTCTTGAGCGACCTCTTTGACGTGCTGAACGTATTGGACCACACCGCTCCGGTCTACAACGAATATGGACCGCGCCAGCAATCTCAATTCCTTGATCAACACCCCGTAAGCCAGGCCGAATGCCGTTTCGCGATGGTCTGACAGCGTTTTCACCCGGTCCACGCCGGCAGCGCCGCACCATCGTTTCTGGGCAAACGGCAGATCCGTGCTGATCGTCAAGACAACGACGTTATCCCCGAGCTTCGCCGCTTCCGTGTTGAATCGGCGGGTTTCCATGTCGCAGGTGGGGGTATCCAACGATGGCACCGCTGAAACCACCACGACCTTGCCTTTGTAATCGGAGATTCTTACCGGCTTCAGTTCGTTATCCAGCAGTTCCACATCGGGCGCACTCGCACCGGTCTTAATTTCTTTGCCGAGCAGGGTTAAGGGATTGCCCCGAAGGGTGATTGCACCTTTGCGTTCGTCCATCATGCTCCTCCATTTTTTGGGTTTCTGACCATCATTGGCAGATGATCCGCAGCGCCAGCAATGCGTTGCGTCCAACAATAATACGCGGGCCAAGCAAATCAAGCCGCCCATCGTGCCCGGCCGACCACCTCCGGAATTGACACGGACGGCGCCTGCTTTATCTAGTGCCTGTGTTTACGGAATCTGCAATCAAAAAGAATGGAGCGCTCGCAGCCACGATTCTGCTGGCCGCTCTCATCCTGTCCGCGGTACTGCCGGCAGCGTCCGAGGGCACTGTGGATCATGGCATCTACGCGGAGCTTCTTTCAAAATACGTTAAGAACGGCTGGGTCGACTATGCCGGATTCAAGGCGGACGAAGGCCGTTTGAATCGGTACCTCAGCATTCTCGAACACGTGGAGCCGGACGGACTAGGCCGGGACGAGCAGTTCGCCTTCTACATCAACGCCTACAACGCCTGGACCATCAAACTCATCCTGAGCGGCTATCCGGGAATCAAGTCCATCAAGGATCTCGGCAGCCTTTTTCAGTCACCCTGGAAGAAAGAATTCGTTCGGATTCACGGCAAGGTTCTAAGCCTTGACCATATCGAGCACGACATTCTCCGCCCGCGCTTCAAAGACCCGCGGGTGCACTTCGCCGTCAACTGCGCTTCCAAGGGCTGTCCGCCGCTTCTCCCCGAGCCTTACCGCGGGGATCGGCTGGACGAGCAACTCACGCGGGTGACCGTCGAGTTCCTGAACCAGCCGGCCCATTCACGCTTGGAAGGCCGGCAGCTATGGGTCAGTTCGATCTTCAAATGGTTTGCGGAGGATTTCACGCCGAGTGTCGTCGATTTCTATCTGAAGCACGCGCAGGGCGAGTTGAAGCAGAACCTGCAAGCCGGCCGTGATCGAATCGAGTTGCGATACTTGGACTATGACTGGAGCCTGAACGGCGGATAACGGAGGCAGCATGGCGGGTTTCGATTACGATATCGGCATCATCGGCGGCGGCGCCGCCGGATTGACAGTGGCCGCCGGCGCCGCGCGCCTGGGGGCCAGGACGCTTCTGGTGGAGAAAGAAAAAGACCTCGGTGGAGACTGCCTCCACTTCGGATGCGTCCCCAGCAAAACCTTGATCAAATCCGCCAAAGTCTACCATCTGATGAAGAGCGGCGAGCGCTACGGGCTGCCGCCCGTCGAGGTGCCGCCGGTCGACTTCAGGCAGGTCCGCAGCCGCATCCGCTCCGTGATCGAGGTCATCCAGAAGCATGACTCTGAGGAGCGCTTCTGCGGCCTGGGTGCCAGGGTGGAGTTCGGAACCCCGGAATTCAGCGACGACCACACGATCCGGCTGGCGGGCAAGCCGATTTCCGCCAAGAACTGGGTGGTCGCCACCGGCTCCTCGGCCGCGGTTCCGCCGATCAAGGGCATTGAGCATACCCCGTTCATCACCAACCGCGAAATTTTCTACATGGACCGGCTGCCGGCCTCGATGATCATCCTGGGGGCCGGCCCCATTGGCACGGAAATGTCCCAGGCATTTGTCCGCCTGGGGACCCAGGTTACGGTGGTCGACATGGGCCACCAAATCCTTCCCAAAGAGGATCGCGATCTCGCCGAGGCCCTCCAGAAAACCCTGGAGGCCGAGGGCGTTCGGTTCCAGCTCAACGCCACCATCGAAGAAGTCCGAGACCTCGGCCGCACCCGCGAGGTGCGCTTCCGCACCGCCGACCGACAGCATCAAAGCCTCAGCGCCGAGGCGGTTCTGGTGGCCCTGGGCCGCCAGGCCAACGTCGAGGGACTGGGTCTGGAGCGGATCGGGGTCGATTTCGACCGCCGCGGCATCCAGGTGGATCATCGCCAGCGCACCAGCCGGAGACACATCTACGCCGCCGGCGATGTGACCGGCGGCTTTCAATTCACGCATGCGGCGGGGTATATGGGCGGAATCGTGGTCAGCAATGCGGTATTTCACCTGCCGCGCAGGGCGAATTTCACATGGCTGCCCTGGTGCACCTACACCGATCCGCCGCTCGCCAGCATCGGGATGAACGAGAAGGCGGCCAAGGCCGCGGGCATTGATTATAATCTCTGGAGCGAGGAGTTCCAAGGCAATGACCGCAGCCTGGCCGAAGGAGAAAGCACCGGCCAGATCAAAATGCTTTTGGACAAGAAAGAAAAGCCCATCGGCGTCCAGATTCTGGGGCCTAACGCCGGCGATCTGATGGCGGAATGGGTAGCGGTGCTGAACGGCAACGTAAAGCTGGCGACCCTGGCGGCGGCGGTCCATCCCTACCCGACGACAGCCGAGATCAACAAGCGGGTGGCCGGAAATTTCCTCTCGGAAAAAATTTTCTCGGAAAAAGTGCGCAAGGGGCTCAAACTGCTCTTCCAGTTCAAGGGCAGAGCGTGCACGCTGCCGGAATCGGTATAGGTGGGAGCCCCCTATGCGAGCGGAACGACCCGCAGGCGGAAGCGATGCGCTCCTGATGGCCAGGGTCAGCGCGCCGGATTTAAAACTGGATGCCGATGTCTGTGTGGCACCGGTCCCATCCGACCCGTGCAACATCGTCATCCTGGGGGCGACCGGAGACCTGACATCGCGCAAACTGATGCCGGCCCTCTTCGGTCTTTATCGTAACCGGGGGTTGCCGGAGTCGTTCCTCATTGTTGGATGCGGACGCACACCATGGACCGACGACGAGTTCCGCAACCGCATGGCGGACGCAGTCCAGGCTGCCAGCGGATGGGACCTCGAGCTGTGGCGGAAATTCTCAGGTAGCCTCTATTACCGGACGGTAAACTACAGCGAGGCGCAGTCCATTGCCGATCTTGCGCATTCCCTGAGAGACCTCGAAACCAGGCATCCCATCGGCGGCAACCGGATTTTCTACTTGGCCCTGCCGCCCCGGCTGTACCAGCCGGCCGCCCAGCATATCGGTCAGGCCGGATTGAGCGCCGAATACCGGGAGGGCAGCGGCTGGGCGCGCATCGTCCTCGAGAAACCGTTTGGGACGGACATCGAGACCTCGCGGCGGTTGGATCAACGTCTGCACGAGCACTTTCGTGAGCACCAGATTTTCCGCATGGATCACTATCTGGCCAAGGAAACGGTCCAAAACATCTTGATGTTCCGCTTCGCCAATTCCATTTTCGAGCCGATCTGGAACCGGCGCTACATTGACTACGTCCGCATCCGCGCCGATGAATCGCTGGGCGTAGAACACCGTTCCGGCTATTATGAGTCTTCCGGCGTGCTGCGGGATATGTTTCAGAACCACATGATGCAGCTCCTGTCGCTAACCGCCATGGAGCCGCCGCCGCGCTTCGAGGCCGAACTGGTCCGGGATGAAAAAGCGAAGGTCTTCAGCGCCCTCCGCCCGTTCCCCATCCACGCAATGGAGGATTACCTCGTCCTCGGCCAGTACGCCGGCGGAGTCGTCGACGGCCGGCCGGTGCCGGCCTACCGCGAGGAGGTGGGGGTGAATTCCCGGTCTTTGACGCCCACCTATGCCGCGATGAAGGTTCACCTGGACAACTGGCGGTGGCAGGGAGTTCCCTTTTTCATCAGCTCCGGCAAGCGCTTGTCAAAAAAGCTGACCGAAATCGTCATCCAGTTCAAACCGGTGCCGCATTCCATGTTTCGGAACACGATCGGAGAGCCCATTTCGGCCAATCGCCTCATCCTGGGCATCTACCCCCATGAGCGCATCACGCTCACCTTCCAAACCAAGAATCCCGGAGCCGCCGTATGCCTCCGCGCCGTGACCATGGATTTCAACTATCAGCAAAACTACTCCGGGCCGGTGCTGGATGCCTACGAGAAGACGCTGCTGGACTGCATGCTGGGAGATCAGATGCTGTTCTGGCGCCAGGACGGGGTCGATCTCTCCTGGGGGTTCTTGTCCCCGATTCTGGATGCATGTGAGACGTGCGGGGACCGTGCGCGGCAGCTTCACTTCTATGAAGCCGGACACAGAGGCCCCTTGGAAAGACAGCGGCTGTTCAGGACAGCGGCCGCCCTGAACCCCACTCCACCCGGATCGTGAGGGCCGGAAGAGGAGCTTTAGCATGGACGCAGCTGTCAGCCGAACGCCCGGACCCAACCGGCGCAGGGCCGTATTCAAGGCCGCCATCCTAGTGGCGTTCATCGCCGCCGCGATCGCGCTGGTCCGGTTTTCCGCGTTGAAGGACCATCTCACCGCCGAGGGGCTCGGCCGATTCCTGGCCAACGCCGGGCTGTGGGCCCCAGTGGTTTTCATCGGCATATACGCGGTCGGCGTCTGCCTGTTCGTGCCGGGATCGATTCTCACCGGAATCGGGGCGGTCATTTTCGGAGCCTACTGGGGGTTTGTGTATGTCTGGGTCGGAGCTATGATCGGCGCCAGCGTGGCCTTCCTGATCGGCCGGACGCTCGGCAGGGAATTCGCTGCATCCCTGGTCGGCGACCGGCTGCGCAAATATGATGACACCATCGAGCGCAACGGCTTCGCCACCGTGCTCTACCTGCGCCTGATTTATTTTCCGTTCACGCCCATGAATTTCGGAATGGGGCTGACCAAGGTGAATTTTCGGGACTACTTCTTCGGCACGGGCCTGGGCATCCTGGTGGGGACCTTTATCTTCACCTTTTTCATCGGCAACCTCCGGGAGATCTGGGCTTCCGGCAATTGGGCGGAGCTGGTGTCCTTCAAGGTGTTCTTTTCGGTAGGGCTTCTTGTTGTCTCCTTCTTCATTCCCAAATTCATCAGCTGGCTGCAAAAAAAGGAAGCTGGCCCCGATGCCCGATGACCAAGGCAGCCGCGACCGGCGTGAAGCCGTGAGGAAGGGCGTCGAGATCCGCGTGGAACCCGACGAAGCGGCAGCGTTGCAGGCAACGGCGGAGGTGTTAAGGGAAACGGTCCGGTCCGCCGTGACAAACGCGGGATGCGCGTCCATTGCTATCTCGGGCGGCAGCACCCCGCGGGGCATGCACCGACTTCTATCCCGGCCCCCCTATGCGGAGGGAATTTCCTGGGATCGGGTGCACCTTTTCTGGACGGACGAGCGCCTGGTGAGCCATGAGCACCCCGCCAGCAATTTCGGAGCGGCTCGAACGGATTTCCTGCAATCCCTCCCGCGGTCTCCCGGCGGTCTTCACCCGGTTCCGGTCTCCAGCGACGGCGATGCCTCGGCACGGCGTTACGAGGAAGAGATCCGGCGGCATTTTCATCAGCGGCATCTCGACGAGCCGGTCTTCGACCTGATCCTGTTGGGCCTGGGCGCCGACGGCCACACCGCCTCCCTTTTCCCAGGCAGCCCGGTGCTGAGCGAGCAACGGCGCTGGGCTGCCGCCGTCAAGGGCGGCGAACCGGATGTGGAGCGCGTCACGCTCACCTACATCGTCCTGAATAACGCTCGGCGAGTCC
Organism: uncultured Desulfatibacillum sp.; assembly: GCA_964512755.1. Classification (GTDB taxonomy): domain Bacteria; phylum Desulfobacterota; class Desulfobacteria; order Desulfobacterales; family SpSt-501; genus SpSt-501. Next base: position 8,219 of record CAZEKN010000031.1, read on the forward strand.
TGTTTCTGGTGACCGGGGATAGCAAGGCCGCCGCGGTGCGCCATGTACTCACCGATGCGGCGCCGGTATTGCCCGCTCAGCGGATCCGTCCGCCGGCGGGATCCGTAGCCTGGGTCCTCGACCGGACGGCGGCATCCCTTTTGCCTCGTTCGCTTTTTAGCGTTTGAAAAATAGCCTATTTTCTGGCAAGAAAAGAAAAACTCATCGTCCCCTTACCCGCTCGACAGGGAGTGCTCGCATGCCATCGTTTTCTGAACTTAACCAATTGGGGCAATCCGTTTGGTTCGACTTCATCCGCCGCTCCTTGATTACTTCCGGTGAACTCAAGGCGCTGGTCGCTCAGGGCGTTCGGGGAGTGACCTCCAACCCGGCCATCTTTGAGAAGGCCATCGCCGGCTCATCGGACTACGATGAGGAGATCAGAGCATTGGCCAAAGCCGGGCTTTCGGTCGACACGATCTATGAAACCCTGGCCATCAAGGACATCCAGCTGGCCGCCGATGAGCTGGCTCCCGTGTACCGTTCGACGGCCGGCCGCGACGGCTACGTCAGCCTCGAGGTCAGCCCCTTCCTGGCGAACGACACCGATGGAACGGCCGCCGAGGCCCAGCGTCTGTTCCAGGCCGTCGGCCGGCCCAATCTTATGATCAAGATCCCGGCTACGTCGGCGGGCCTGCCGGCGATCACCGCCTGCATTGCCGCCGGTGTCAACATCAACGTCACCCTGATCTTCGGCCTCGAAAACTACAAGGCCGTCGCCGAAGCCTATATCGCCGGTCTGGAAAAATTGGCGTTACGGGGCCCCTCGGTTCGTGGCGGCCACCCGGTCAACGCGGTGGCCTCGGTGGCATCCTTCTTCGTGAGCCGCGTGGACACCGCCGTGGACAAGGAGTTGGAAAAAAAAGGCGACCGGGATCTCCTGGGCAAAATCGGGATCGCCAACTGCAAGATCGCCTATGACGAATACGGGCGGATCTTCAACAGCCCGCGCTGGAGCGAGCTGGCCGTCCGGGGCGCCCGCACGCAGCGGGTGTTGTGGGCCAGCACCAGCACCAAGAATCCGGCCTATCCCGATACGCTTTACGTGGACGAATTGATCGGCCCCGAGACGGTCAACACGCTCCCGCCCGAGACGGTCAAAGCCTTTATCGATCATGGGTCCGCCGCGGAGACGCTGACCCATGATCTGGAGGGCGCCCGGGGACAGATCCGGCGCCTGGCGGAGTTGGGCATCGACTTCGAGGCCGTCACCCGCCGGCTCCAGGATGAAGGGGTGGCCGCCTTCGCCAAGCCGTTCCAGGCGCTGCTCGATAGCATCGCGACCAAACTCAAACGGCTGGCTTCAGCAAAGGATACCCTGCATGACGCCCCAGGATGAACTCAAGCAGAAGGCGGCGGTGATCGCCGTCGGTTTCGTCGCGCCGGGCATGGTGGTGGGACTTGGCACCGGCAGCACGACCCAGTTCGCGTTGGAGCGTCTGGGCGAACGGATCCGCAGCGGAGAGCTGCGGGACGTCGTCGGCATTCCCAGCTCGCTGCGCACCGAAAAAGCCGCACGGGAGATAGGCATTCCGCTGACCGATTTCGAAACGCACCCGTTGATCGACGTAACCATCGACGGCGCTGACGAGGTCGATCCCAAGCTCAACCTGATCAAGGGCGGCGGCGGGGCCCTTCTGCGTGAAAAAGTCCTGGCCCAGGCGACCCGGCGCAATATCATCATCGTGGACGAGAGCAAGCTGGCCCCCCGGCTGGGCACGAAATGGGCCCTGCCGGTTGAGGTAGTCCCCTTTGCGCGGCCGGCCGAGGAGCGTTTTCTGACATCCATGGGGGCCGCCGTCACCGTACGGTCGAAAGATGGCCGCCCGCTGACGACCGACCAGGGCAACCTCCTGCTGGACGCCGCATTCGGCCCGATGGAAAACCCGGCCGCCATCGCCGAGAAACTGAACGGGCGAGCCGGAATCGTCGAGCACGGGCTTTTCATCGGGCTGGCCCATGACGTCATCGTCGCTGGCCGGGAGGGAGTCCGCCATCTGAAGCGCCAGGCCTGAGGCCGGAATCCGCATAAACACTCGACGAAGCACGCTAGGCTTTCCAAGGGGGGCGATCATGAAAAAATCGGAGTTTCTGCGAAAGGCTACCGTTAACCGGAGGGAGTACCGCTTTTTCGACATCGGCCTGCTGGAGAAGAAGGGCATGGCCAAGATCCACCGGCTGCCGTTCACCATCCGCATCCTGGTGGAAAACCTCCTGCGCAAAATGGACGGAAGAGTGGTAACCGATGGCGATGTGCTCAACATTGCCCGCTGGAAACGGAGCTACTCCGCGCCCCAGGAAATCCCTTTCCACCCGGCGCGCGTCCTGATGCAGGACTTCACGGGGGTTCCGGCGGTCGTGGACCTAGCGGCCATGCGCGACGCGGTGGCGGAGCTGGGCGGCGACCCGACTCAGATCAACCCGCTGGTTCCCGTGGATCTGATCGTGGATCATTCGATCCAGGTGGACGCCTGGGGCACGACGGAAGCCCTGGCCGAGAACGTGGCCCGCGAATACGAACGCAACGGCGAGCGCTACGCCCTGCTCAAATGGGCTCAGGCCAGCTTCAACAACTTCCAGGTCGTCCCTCCCAACTCCGGCATCTGCCATCAGGTGAACCTGGAATACATCGGCCGCGTCATCACCACGCAGAAATCGGACGGCCGGATGCTGGCGTTCCCCGACACCGTGGTGGGGCTCGACTCGCATACCACCATGATCAACGGAATCGGCGTGATGGGCTGGGGCGTCGGCGGCATCGAGGCCGAAGCCGTGATGCTGGGTCAACCCTATTACATGGCCATCCCGGAGGTGATCGGCGTGCGTCTGACGGGCGCTCTCCGGGAAGGGGTCACGGGCACCGACCTCGTCTTGGCCGTCACCGAAATGCTTCGCCGCCGCGGAGTGGTCGAAAAATTCGTCGAATACTTCGGCCCCGGCATGAAAAGCCTGACGGTGCCCGACCGGGCGACCATCGCCAACATGACGCCGGAATACGGTGCCACGGTCGGCTATTTTCCGGTCGACGAAAAAACCATCGACTACCTGCACATGACGAACCGATCCGCCCAGGCCGCCGTGGTCGAAAAGATCTCCAAGGCGCTGGGCCTGTTTTACACCGGCACGGAAAAACCGGAGTACACCGAGGTCCTGCAGCTGGACCTGGGAGCCGTGGTTCCGGCCGTGGCCGGCCCCGCGCGGCCCCAGGACCGCATCCCCCTGCCGGAGCTGAGAACCGGGTTCATGAAGGCCCTCGGCTGCGCCTACGAGAGCCAACCTGAAACCACCTCCCTGGCGACCTTCCATCAGGAGTCGGGATCCACCGCCGGTCCGCCGGAAGCGTGTCAGCCGAAGAAAAAGTCGTGCAGTCTGGTCCTGAACGGGAACGAGGTGAAGCTGTGCGACGGGGATGTGGTCATCGCCGCCATCACGTCCTGCACCAACACCTCCAACCCGTCCGTCCTGCTCGGCGCCGGGCTGGTCGCCCAGAAGGCGGTCGCGCACGGATTGAAGGTGCCGGTCCACGTCAAGACCTCGCTCGCCCCCGGATCCCGGGTGGTGGTCGACTATCTCAAAGACGCCGGCCTCCTGCCCTACCTCGAGGCGCTCGGGTTCCATCTCGCGGCCTTCGGCTGCACGACCTGCATCGGTAACAGCGGACCCCTGCTGCCGGCGATCGAGGACGCCATCACCCAGTACGACCTGAATGTCGCCGCCGTTCTATCGGGCAACCGCAATTTTGAAGCGCGCATCCACCAGCGGATCAAATCCAACTTCCTGATGTCGCCCATGCTGGTGGTGGCGTTTGCGCTGGCCGGCCGGGTGGACAAAGACCTCACCAGCGAGCCGGTCGGATACGATCCCCGGGGTTGCCCGGTGTTTCTGAAGGAAATCTGGCCGAGCAACGCCGAGGTGGCGGAGCTCGTGGAACGGCATGTCAAACAGAAATTCTACCGCCAGCAGTATGGCCGGATTTTCGAGGGTGACGAGTTCTGGCAACGGCTGGCCGTAACGGCCAGCACGACCTTCGCCTGGGAGAAGGCCTCCACCTATGTCCGCAAGCCGCCCTACTTCGACGGCTTCTCCGCCGAACCCCGCCGGCCCTCGGACATCCGGGATGCACGGGCGCTGCTGACGCTCGGCGATTCGGTCACCACCGATCACATTTCACCGGCCGGGGCCATCGCCGCCCACTACCCCGCCGGCCGGTTTTTGATCGACCAGGGTGTCGAACAGAAGGACTTCAATTCCTACGGTGCCCGCCGCGGCAACCATGAGGTGATGATGCGCGGGACCTTCGGCAACATCCGCATCAAAAATAAAATGGTGGCCCCCAAGGAGGGCAGTTTCACCCTGAAGTTTCCGGAAGGCCAGGAGGCCTTCGTTTATGACGCGGCCGTGGCGTACCAGGCCGAATCCCGGCCGCTCGTGGTTCTGGCCGGAAGGGAATACGGGGCCGGCTCATCCCGGGACTGGGCCGCCAAGGGTCCGAGCCTGCTGGGCGTCAGGGCCGCCATCGCAGAATCCTTCGAGCGCATCCACCGCAGCAACCTGGTCGGCATGGGGGTGCTGCCTCTCGTTTTCAAGGACGGCCAAAGCTGGCAAAGCCTGGAGCTGGATGGATCGGAAACCTTCACCATCTTGGGCATCGAAGACCTCACGCCCCGCAAGACGCTCCAAGTCCAGGCCGTGAAGGCGAACGGCCGCGAGATCGCTTTCGAGGTGACCGCCCGGGTGGATACGGACATCGAAGTGGATTACTTCGTTCACGGCGGCATCCTACCCTATGTTCTTCGCAAGATCATGAAAGGCAAGTAACCGATTCAGGATGGGCGCTGCGCGCGATACGGGATGCGGGATAAACGACGATAGGCCTTTCACCTTGGATCCCGCATCCCATATCCCGTATCCCGCATCGGTCAAACCATAAGGAGCAAATCATGTTCGCCCAGCGATCACTGAAGTGTTTTACGCTATTCGCCGCAGTCATCCTTCTCTCGACCGCCTTGCCGGCGTGCGCCGGCGCGCTCACCTGGCCGGAAATCGAGGCGCAGGCCAAGGGCCAGACCGTGGACTGGTTCATGTGGGGCGGCTTTCCGTCCACCAATGCGTATGTCAACGGCTATGTCGCCCCGCGCGTCAAGGAGCTTTACGATATCACCCTGAGGCAGGTGCCGGTGAAAGACATCGCCGAGGTGGTCGGCAAGCTCCTGGCCGAAAGGCAGGCCGGAAGGGGCGCCGGCGGCGAGGTCGATCTGATGTGGATCAACGGCGAAAACTTCCGGACCGCCAAACGCCACGGCCTGCTCTTCGGGCCGTTCGCGGACCTCCTTCCGAATCAAAAACTCGTAAACTGGGATAAGCCCTCGGTCCAGAACGACTTCGGCGAGCCCGTGGAGGGGCTGGAATCGCCTTGGGGCAGCGCCCAGGTCGTGATGATCTACGATTCCCGGCGCACGCCCGCTCCGCCCAGGACCGTGGGCGCCCTCCTCGACTGGGCGCGCCGGAATCCCGGACGCTTCACCTATCCGGCCCCGCCCGATTTCACCGGCTCGGTCTTCGTGCGCCACGTGTTCTATCACGCGGCCGGCGAGGTGGCCGCCTGGCAGGGCCCGTTCGACGAAAAACGCTACGCGGCCGCGGCCGGTGCGACGTACAAGCTTCTGAAGGATCTCGCGCCCTTTCTCTGGCGCCAGGGCCGGGCCTATCCCGAGAACCCGATCCGCCTCTCCCAGCTGCTGGCCGACGGCGAAGTGGACTTCGCCATCAGCTACCACCCGGCGGAGGCTTCCAAAATGATTCTCGACGGCCTCTATCCGGAAACCGTGCGCACCTTCGTGTTCGAGGAGGGCACCATCGCCAACACGC
>CAZEKN010000032.1:0-14033 GCA_964512755.1 uncultured Desulfatibacillum sp.
CATCGGATTCTTCGGTAATCAGTCATTTCGGAGCCTTGCAGCTTCAATCGGCTGTTGAGCGAATAGAGCTTCCTTATTTACCTTAATATAGCCCATCCACGCTGTCGCCTGCTCTCCTGTCCTTTACAAAAAGAACAATGCGTGCCAGAGATGATTGGCGTTGAACCGAATCTGTATCGGCTTTGGAACCTTTTCAGGGAGATCCAGCTATGTCCGACGTTTATACCCAACTGAGAGAGCACCTGGACAGCCTGCCTTCAGGTTTTCCATCAACCGAAAGCGGCGTCGAATTGCGCATTCTAAAGCGGCTCTTCACGCCGGACGAAGCCCAGCTGGCGTTGAAAGTGACCTTGAAGCTCGAATCGGCCGGCGCCATCGCCGAAAGGGCCGGCCTTTCGCCAGAAGAAGCCGAGGTGCGCCTCAAACAGCTCTCCCGAAAGGGGTTGATCTTCAGCATCGAGAGCCCGGACCGAGAGCCGCGTTACATGGCCGCCCAGTTTGTGGTTGGCATCTGGGAATACCATGTGAACGACCTTGACTCCGAATTCGTGCGGGACATGGACGAGTATCTGCCCTACCTGGGCCGGGAAGCTTTCGGCCGCATACCACAGCTTCGAACCGTACCGGTCGGCCAAAGCATCCATGCGGGCCTGGAGGTCCTCCCCTACGAGAAAGCCGAGGAGATCGTTCGTCAGCAGTCGAAATTCTTAGTTGCCCCGTGCATCTGCCGCCGGGAACATCACATCAAAGGAGCGGGTTGTGACAAACTAATGGAGGCCTGTCTCGTTTTCGGCTGGGGCGCCGAATATTATGCCCGCAACGGGCTGGGGCGATTCATCTCCCTGGAAGAAACGCTGGAGATAATAAAGAAAGCGGAGGCGGACGGCCTGGTGCTGCAGCCGAGCAACGCCCAAGACATCGTGAACATCTGCTGCTGCTGCGGGGACTGCTGCCAAATGCTTCTGCACCTGAAGAGGCACCCCAAACCCGCACTTGCGGTTTCTTCGCCGTTCATTGCAGCGTATGATGGGGACCTGTGCGTGGGATGCGAAGCCTGCATCGAACGCTGCCAGATGGATGCCCTCACCATGGCAGACGGCCGCGCCTCGCTGAACACCGATCGCTGCATCGGATGCGGGTTATGCGTCAGCGCCTGCCCGAGCGGCGCGCTCACCTTGGCGCGCAAGCCTGCCGAGCTTCAACCGGAGATTCCCAAAAACCAGCGCGACGCCTTCATTCTGAGGGCCCAGGCTCGGGCTGCGGCGCGGATGGATATGGATGACAAGCTCAGGCGCCACCAGCGGATCTAAACAATGCGCAACAACTCTCTCATTGCGATGGCTTGAAAAGGCCTTTCGGATCGGCCCCGGTCAGCCCGGCCCGATAGGAGCGTTCATCGACCGGGGATAGTCTTTCCGCCAATGCCGGCGGCAGCAGGTCGATGCGGCGGATCTCATCGGTGCGCCGGGCGATGAGCTCCAGGGGTTCGTCCTTCGTTATCCAGTCGAAGCGGTCGAAGCGATTCAGGTTGAGCGGGCCGGTGTATCCGCGAAGAGTCTTTTCGCGTTCGATATTGTAATACTGCTCGAAGTAAGACATCGCCAGCTCGCGCAGGCTGCGGTAAACCGGCTCGCGGAAACGCAGGCCGACGAAATTGGATTTGGCGACCGCGCCCCAATGGCCGTCGACCTTGAAAAGGGCGAGCAGGTGCTCATCGTCCCGGCCGTTGGGCAAAAGGTCCAGTATCAGCGGCGGATAGCCGATGCGGCGCAACGCAGCCGCAGCAAACACGGCCCCGTCGAAGCAGTGGGCGGTGCGCTCCCTCAGGACCCGCAACGGACACCGGTAGAAGTCGTCGGCGCTGTAGGCGATATCATCCAGAAAGGCCTGTACCCTTGCAGGGTTCGTCAGCCCGCTGATAATTCCCCGTTCCGCATCGGCCAGCATGCGTTCAAACGCTTCAAACAGGGCCATTCCATTTCCTCCGAGACGGATTTGAATGCGCTGCCCATCGGCTCCACCTCCACCAGATGCCCAGCGTGGCCAGCATCAGGATGAGCTCCCATACCGGCCCATGAACTAGATCGAACAGCGCCGGGTGGAAAACGCCGGTATGGAACAACTGTACCAGGCGGATGAGGTTCAGGGCAACCAGTAACGGAATCCCTACGCACACGCTGATCAGTTTGGATCGGACAGATACCGGCGTAGCGGCGGTCAGCGCCGTCAGGAGCGCCGAGGGCAGCAAACCCGTGCAGCGGTAATAGATCTCATAGGCAAACCCTCCGGGATGATGGATCTGAGAGCCAAGACGCACCGCCTCAATCTTAAAAGCATGCAGCAAGGCCAGCGTCATCCGGGCGGTCAGTTCTTCCCACGGGCCGAGGAGCCGTCCCAGCAGATCGTCGCGGTAGGCCACCAGAAAGAGGAGCATGAGGGCTAAAACGCGAATTATAAAACGCCCTGTCGGGCGGCTCCAGGCCGAAGCGATGCAAAGGCCATCCGTCATTTTTTATACCTGACCGGAATTTTTTCGGCTTCGCTTTATGACGATAATAACAGCCAATGCGGTGATAAATACGACGGCGGCAATTGATAGATCCGGCACTCTTACCGGTGCGTTGGCGGTCGTGCCGTTGGCAGTTGCGCTCAACGTGGTATCCCCTTTGGATTCTCCCTTCACGGTCGTTTGGGCCAGTCCGTTCGTGTCGGTAACGGCCGCGGCGGGCGCTACGCTGGCGACGGCCGCATTCCCGGTGTTGAAGGCGACCGATTTGCCGGCGACCGGAGCGCCGTTCTGGGTGACGATGGCCCTGGCGGTCGTGGATTCGCCGGTCTGCAGGTCGCTGGAGTCTATCCTTAAGGACACTGCCAGGGAGGGGGGCGGTGGCGGCGGCGGAGGTGCTCCCGGTGCAACCGCGCTCAACAGGCCGGCGCCGCAGGGCTGCGGGCATTGAGCCGCCGTGCGCGGCGACGTATTTGCCTGCAAATTGGCCAGCACCTGGGATGGCACGAGCGAGGGCTGTTGTGCCAGTATGAGGGCTGCCACACCGGCCACATGCGGGGCTGCCATGGACGTCCCATTGTAATAGGCATAGGTGCCGGCATTGGAGTGTACTAGACTCAGGACGCCATCCGGCCGGCCGTCGCCGTTGTCGTCCCGGCGGACGTCGCCGCCCGGGGCCATGATCTCCACGGTGGATCCATAATTGGAATAGCGCGTGGCGAGATAGCCGCGGGCGTCGCCGGCCGCAACGGTGATGACGTTGTTGCAGCTTGCCGGAAACACCTGGGAGGCGTCCGTAGCATCGTTTCCTGCCGCCACCACGACCGTCGCCCCCATGGCGACCGCATCGTTGATGGCCGACTGGGTGGACGGCGACATCGAGCAGGGATTCCCGGGGGGCGTTCCCAGGCTCATGTTGATGACTTTGGCGGGCGTGGGATTGGCGGGAACCCCCGGAACCGACAGGCCTGCTGCCCAGCGGATGCCGTCGTTGATGTCTGCGGTCGTTCCGCCGCACTTGCCCAAGACCCGGACGGCTTGGACTTTGACATTCCAGTTGATGCCGGCGACCCCGATCCCGTTGTTGGTGTGGCCCGCGCCGATGGTTCCGGCAACGTGCGTTCCATGCCAGCTGTCTGGAAGCGCCGGGCTTCCGGGGTAGCATTCGCCGGCTGCTGCTGCGTCCCCGGGGTCTGTCGGGTCGCTGTCCCGGCCGCCGCCGTCGTTGCCGATGAATGCATCGCTGATCATGTCGTACCCCGGCACCACATTCGGGGACCCCTGGATATCCGGGTGGTTCGGCAGAATGCCCGTGTCGATAACGGCCACCACGACCGCAGCGCTTCCGGTCGAGGCATCCCAGGCTTTCGGAAGATTGATGCCGCCCGGGGACTGTCCGGCCCCGGCCCCGTTGGAAAAGTAATGCCACTGTTCCGGGTAGCGCGGATCATTGGGAGCTTTATCGAAGATTCGCAGGATGTAGTTGGGCTGGGCATATTCGACATCCGGCCTGGCCGCGAACTGGCGAACGAGCTGCAGGGTGCGATCCAGGAGCTGAGCCCTCGACATCGTGGTGCGGATGTTGGGTGCAATGCGGTAGATAATCTCACCGCCGGAGGTAACGCTTTGTTTCTCTTGAACCCCCAGGCGGCTTAAATCCACTGCCCTGATCCGGAGGGCGGGTTTCATGCGCACGATGACTTCGCCGGGCACGAATAAGGGCGCCGGCGGCGCTTTCTGTTCCATCAGCCGTTGGACGTCTTCCGGCGTGCGCTCCTGAGAGTAGCCCACCGCAATACTCATGAACGTCATGATTCCGACGGCTATCGTTCTCATCCACAAGCGTTTCATGGCCGCCTCCTTTCTGTCTGCTGCTATGGCAGGTTCAAGTAAGCTAATTAGCGGTTTTCTTGCTTTTGATATTGTCTGCGCGCCTATTTCAACAGGTTTGGGGGGCGGTTGTCAGCTTCGAAGCCGAGCGGCTTTTTGAACCCTTGTGAAACCGCGCAATGGAAGGATCGGGAAGGCTAATAAACGCTCAGCTCTTGTTCCGAAGCTAAGAATGCCAAAAAACTAAGGAGGCGCTCAGTCAAAGTCAAGTTATGCGGGATCGGACAGGGTGAAACCGCTCCGGTCATTTTAAGCAGTTCGGCAGAGACGCCTTTAATCCACAATGAAAAGCCTGGCGCCGGTTCGGGTGGATAAGCGGTGCGGCTCCGCCCCATCGGCAACCTGATAACTCATGCCTGCGGTCAGCGTGAACCTTCGACCGTCAGCGAGTTCGGTTTCAAGTTCGCCCTCAAGCACCAACAAAATGTGCCCTTTGGAGCACCAGTGGTCCGCCAGGTAGCCAGGGGAGTACTCTACCATTCGCACCCGGATGTCACTGAACTGCCGCGTGCGCCAGGATGCAATCCCTCCGATGCCCGCGTGTTCGGTTTTCTCGATGGTGGACCAATCGGTGGCCTCGAAGGGAATCGACTGCATTTTCATGGAGATTGTCCTTCCTGCAGAAAGCTGAGGAAATGGTCGATGCGGTTAAATCTCTGGAAGCTTATACGCGAAATCAGATGACATGCCAATCGCGATGGCCTATAAACGGTTTTAGCCATCAACCGACTATCCGGTGCTCACCCGAGAGCAGTCTATCGGGTGCGGGCGCAGACAACACTTTGATGATGCTCCAAGATATTCAACTGATATGCCGAATTGCGGTTTCGATCGTCCTGGAGGCCGCTCCTTTCCTGCTCTTCGGATCTTTGCTGTCGGCCGCCGTCGACCGATATGCGGACACGGAGCGAATCGCGAGCCGAATCCCGCAAGGGGCGCTCGGCCGCATCACAGTCGGGCTGCTGGGCGGGATGCTCATGCCCATTTGTGAATGCGGGTCGGTGCCCCTGGCGCGCCGGCTGCTGGGAAAGGGGATTCCGCCGTTGAGCGCGGTTACTTACATGCTGGCTGCCCCGGTTATCAACCCCGTGGTGGTGTTGTCCACCTACGTGGCCTTCAGCGGGAACTTCCAAATGGTCGCCGGACGGGTCTTTATAGTCGCCGGCAGCGCGGCTTTGACCGGATGGCTCTGCTGTGGATGCCTCCGCGCCGGCTGGCCGGCCGACTCCAACTGCTCGGTCTCGCGGCCGGACGTGGACCATCTTCATTCGCACGGCGCTCAAAGCATGTCAGCCGATGGGCGCAACTGCCGGACGGTTCTGGATCTTCTCAGCAGCGGGGCTTCCGAGTTCCTGGAAATGGGTAAATACCTCGTTTTAGGCGCGCTGGCTTCGGCCGCCTTCAAGGTCTTCCTGCCCTGGCAGCTCGTTCAAGTGCTGGCTGGCAGCATGTCCCTGTCTATTGTCGTGTTGATGCTCTTAGCGGTTCTGCTTTGCGTCTGTTCCGAGGCGGATGCCTTTGTCGCCGCTTCTTTTGTCTACGTGCCCCCGGCCGCGCAGCTGGGCTTCATGGCCTTGGGCGCCATGGTGGATCTCAAGCTGATAGGTATGTATTTTGGGGCGTTTCCCAAAAAAATGGCGTGGACGCTGGTCATCGTACCGATGGTCTGCGTGTTCGGCTTAACCTTCCTCTCGGGATATCTGGTCAGGTAGGCGGATGAAACGTGCCCTGCTGGCGCTGGATGGGGCGTTTGTCCTCGGGTTGGGTCTCTACATGCTGCTTCTCACCCGAACCGAAGCCTATGCGGCGTTTATGAACCCCAGGTTCCGCCCGCTCACCGTTGCAGCGGCCGTCGGGTTTTTGATCGTGGGAGCGGCATTCCTAGTTCGCCCGGCCGGCGGCACCAACATACTGCGCACCCTGTGCTTTGCAGCGTTAGGAATGATGGCTTTAAGTGCCAGTGCCGGCACCTTAAAGGGTCCGGTCGGCTTTGCTGTCAAGCCTCCTCCCGAAGTCCGGGTCGATCCCGACCCATATTTGGTCTGGAACGGAGATCGTTATCTCAAGTCGAATCCGGCCCGGCTTTTCCTGTCCGTGCAGGCCGATCCGGCCGCACAGTCGGATCAGCGCTATGTAACGCGCGGGATCGTCAAACGGAGCGCCCAGCTGGACCGGCTTGGGAAGTTCGCCCTGCTGCGGGGCAACATGGTGTGCTGCCTCGCGGACGCCATCGCCATGGGAGTGATGGTTGCCGGCGAAGGGGTTCCCCCGCTGCGGGACGGAGATTGGATCGTGGTCTTCGGGAGATTGCAGCCGCTCCCCGAGGCCGCCTTGATCACCGATCTGGGCGGCACGGGTGAAGTCCCCTTTTCAATGGTCCAGGACAGGGTTTTTCTTACAGCAGAGGCCATCGAAAAAATGGAGCGGCCGCGTTTCCCGTATGTCTTTGAGTTGCCGTCGTCCGGCAAGGGGCCGCCGCGCCTAACGGGCGGCGATGACGATTATTAGGAAACCATCATGGTGCCGTTGTTGAAAAATCGATTGCCGTTCAGGCTGGGCACCTCCTCGTATGTGATTCCGGACGATATCATCCCGAACGTCCGGTTTCTGGCAGACCAGGTGGATGACATCGAAATCGTGCTCTTCGAGTCGACCGGCTTCTCCAACATTCCCTCTGAGGAGACCGCCCGCACGCTCAAGGAGCTTGCCGCACAGCACGATTTGACCTACACGGTCCATCTGCCGATCGACATTCACACCGGCCATGCCGAGTCCGCCGAGCGCCGGCGGGTGGTTGACGTCTGCCGCCGCATCATCATGCGCATGGAGCCGCTGGACCCCTTCGCCTACGTCCTCCACCTTGCCGGCGATCACCGCGGAGACCCCCCTTCCAACGACATGCCGCGATGGCAGGCTCTTCACCGGGATTCCGTCCGGACGATAACCCAAGAGGTTGCGTCGCAGAAACTCTGCATCGAAAACTTGGACTATCCCTTCGAACGGGTGTCCGATCTCGTCGGTGAGCTTGGCCTCTCCGTCTGCACGGACATCGGCCACCTGCTGATGTGCGCAGAAGATGTGCATCGGCACCTGGACCGCTATCTTGCCAGGACCCGCGTGGTGCACCTGCACGGAATCGAGAACGGTGTCGACCACCGGTCCGTCCATCATCTGGATCGGTCGCTTCGGGACGCCTTGCTGCAACGGCTGGCGGACGCAGACGGAGAACGGGTGGTGACGCTCGAAATTTTCAATGTGGAAGACTTTCGCGGTTCGATCCGCTGCATCGCCGAGGGGTGGGAGGCGATACGGCGCGATCTTTGAATCGGAGTCCGGACCCGCTTTCATCCCACCCGGCCTTGCCGTGAATGAAGGAGAACGGCCATGACCGTGCCTGCCGACCACTCTGCCGCATTGCCCGCCGTCGTCGTTTCCTCCCGTGCCGCCCGCCGGCTGGCGGGGGGGTTCATGTGGGTCTATTCGAATGAAATCGAAAAGCGCGACGAGCCGGACGAACCCGTGTACTGGTGCCGGTTCGTGCACGAGCGCCGCACCGTTGCGACCGGCTACTTCAATCGCCATTCGTTGATCGCCGGCCGGGCGGTCGCCCGTGGCGACGTCGGCGACCTGAATCGACTGTTGGACGATCGGCTGCTTTGGGCTTTTTCCCAACGCCTGCCGTTGGAGAAGGGACGCAGTGCCCGCCTTGTTTTTTCGGAGGCGGACCTGCTGCCGGGACTGGTGGTCGATTTCTTTCCACCCGATGCGGTGATTCAGAGCAACACCGCCGGCATGGATCTGATGCTGACAAGATTGACCGAACGCCTGCCCGTGCTGATCGAGCGGGTGTTCCAGGTGTCGCTCCGGGGGCTGGTGTTGCGCTGCGACTCGGCTGTACGACGGCTCGAGGCGGTGGAATCGTTCCGGAAAGTCGTCTGCGGAGACCCGGCTGTCTTGGCGCGGGCGGAGGTGTACGAGGATGGGGTGAGGTACGCCGCCGACCTGGTGGCCGGTCAAAAAACCGGTTTCTTCCTCGATCAGCGCGTCAATCGTCTGAACTTCGGCGCCCTCGTCCGGGAAATGACCTCCGCACGAGTGCTGGACCTGTTCTGCTACTCCGGCGGCTGGGGGCTGCGGGCTTTGAAAGCGGGCGTTGCGCATGTTGCCTTCGTCGATGAGAGCCGCGATGCTCTGGGCCTGGTGGAAAGGGGGCTTGCCGCCAACGGGGTCGTACCGGAACGGGCCGGTCTCCACCATGGCGACGTTTTTGACTTTCTGGCCCGCCGCGAGGATTCGTACGATGCGGTGGTGGCTGATCCGCCGGCCTTCGTCAAGTCGCGAAAAAACCTGCCGCAAGCCGTCAAGGCCTATCAGAAACTGAACCGCTTGGCCTGGCGCCGGCTCAAGCCGGGAGGGGTGCTGTTCGCCTGCAGCTGCAGCCACCACCTTGCCGAAAGCGACTTTCTCGGTTTGCTGGCCGAAGCCGTCGCCAAAGAGCATGGCCTCGCCCACGTGATCTATCGGGGTGGCCCGGCGGAAGACCATCCGGTGCTATTGTCCATGCCCGAGACCTCGTACCTGAAATGCATGGGGATACGGAAATTGGCGGCGGTCTGAAATCCCCACCCATCGGCGGTCGGCGTTTTCGGCATTGATTTTTTCGCTTGCTTTTCCCCAGCGGTTTACTTAAAAGAGGCAGGACTTCAAGCAACCGGCAACGTCTGGCCTTCGGGCGTATTGCCGGAACCACTCAATCATTCAAGGACGGAATACATGAACACAGGCGACCCTGGCAGTAGTCCGAGTCACCGAAGAGGCAAACACGTTTCAATGCCGGGTCTATTTGTCCGAGATCAGAACGCCGGCCAGCGAGCGACGCGCCCCTGATGTAAGGGCAGGCTCCTGACCGTTTTGGCCTCGAAACGATGGACCCAAGGCGGGTAGGAGATGCCCGATGACCACTTCCACTTCCCCGCAACTAATCCCCGAAAATTCGTCTGCATGCCGTCTCGAAGACCGTCAAGAGGTGGAGACGTTACGCGAGCGCCATCCGGCCGATATCGCCGAATACCTTGAAAACAGCGGTCTGAGCCCGTTGGAGATCGTGGAAACCCTGGTGAATATCGGCAACACGATCGCCATCGAGGCCTTTGAGCACCTGTCCCTGGAAACCCAACAGAGCTGCCTGGAAACCGGTCGGACTCGAACCATGTTGCAGTTCATCGAGAACATGGAGCCCGACGATCGGGTCGATCTGCTCAAGAAGGTGGATTCCGAGATCAGCGAGGCGATCATGCCGCTCATCGCCCAGGTCGAGCGCAATGAGATCCGACGCCTCTGGAACTACGATGAAGGCACGGCCGGCGCCGTCATGACCACCGATTATTGCAACTTGCCGCCCGAGATGAACGTCAAGGATGCTCTGGAGTCTCTTCGTCTGCAGGCGCCCAACAAGGAGACCATCTACCAGGTGTACCTCACCGACGGAGGGCACCATCTGTTAGGGGTGGCATCGCTCCGGGACATCATCATGTCCAAGCCGCAGGCCCGGCTGCGGGACATCATGGAAGAAAACGTCATTGCGGTGCATCACAACCTGGATGTCGAATCCGCTGCGGCCCAGATCCAGAAATACGACTTCCTTGCGATTCCAGTGGTGGACGGAGAGAACCGGCTGCTGGGGATCATCACGGTCGACGACGTGATCGACATCATCGAGGCCGAAAACACCGAAGACTTCCAGCGGATTTCGGCCGTGGTCCCGTTTGAGGAGGAATACTTCAAACGCCCCATGCCGCGGCTTTTCTGGAGCCGTTTCTGCTGGCTGGCCATCCTATTGTTCACCTCGCTGATTTCGACCACCATCATGGAATGGAATGCCGCCACGCTGAAGGAGATGGTGGCGCTGGCCTTCTTTATTCCCATGGTGATCGGTACCTGCGGCAACGCAGCCACCCAGTCGGCGACCATGGTGGTGCGTGCGCTGGCGCTGGGTGAAGTCTGCCCGAAGGACTTCCTGCGGGTGTTCGGACGGGAGATGTGGATGGGTGCAGCCCTGGGGGTCGCGTTGGGGTTGATGGCCTACTTCCGAGTCTTTCTGCAGGACCACAATCTTATGCTGGCCGCCATCGTCGGCTTGGCGTTGCTGGCGACCCTGATGCTGGCCAATCTGGGGGGGGCGCTGATTCCGCTGTTACTGAAGCGTGCCAACCTCGACCCGGCGCTGACGGCAGGTCCCTTGATGGCTACGATCATCGACGCGATCGGGATCACCGTCTATTTCCAGCTCGCAATCATGATCATGCGCGGGTTCGCGTGAGAAACGACCACCGGGTTGGAATCCGTTTTCAGGCCAGGTCCTTAAAAGATCAAAAAAGCTTCGCCCATTCACGCCGTTTGCGCTTGCGCCAGCTTTCCTGGTGATACAGGTAGCTGACGATGAGCGGGAGCACCGACCCTGCCTCGGCGAATACCATCTGCTCAAAAGCCGTATCCACCTTGCCCCAGGAGGAGGCTTCCTTGAGGGTGGAGCTCGAGCAGGCACCGTCACGCGCGTCGGCGACGGTGATCTGCACGGCGTATTTGTGCATGGGTACGTCCCGGCCCAGCACCTCGGCGCAGATGACCGTGTCCTGGATGAAATTCTTGGGCACCCCGCCGCCGATCATGAAGACGCCGGTGGTCTTGGCCTCCATTTTGATCCGGGTGAGCTCGTAAAAGTCGCGGATGGAGTCCAGGGTCAGATGCCGGTCGGGCCGCTCCACCTGATGCTTGACCAGACCGAAGCCGGCGCTCGAGTCGGTGAAGGCCGGGCAGAAGATGGGAACGTTGTGGCGATAGGCGAGTTCGACCAGCGAGCCCTTCTTGACGGCGTGCTCCGTCAGGTAGCGCCCCATCTCGTGGATGAACTCCCGGGAGGAATAAGGCTTGGGCGGCAGCGCGTCGGCGATTTTCTTGACCGTCATGTCGCAGGCCTGCAGCTGCTCCTCGTCGATGTAGGTGTCGTAGATGCGGTCGATGTATAGCTCGCGAAGCTGGCGGTCGTCCGCGTTGGGCGAGCCCTGGTAGTGTTTGAAGCCCAGGGCTTCGAAGAAGTCCATGTCCACGATGGATGCGCCGGTGGCCACTACGGCATCGACCATATTGTATCGGACCATGTCGGCGTACACCTGCATGCAGCCCGCTGCGCTCGTGCTGCCGGCCAGCGACAGCACGATGGTGCAGCCCTTGTCCCGCAGCATGCGCTCGAAGATGTCGGCCGCAGCGGCAGTGTCCCGCGAGGTGAAGGACATCTCGCGCATGGCGTCGATAATGGGAGTGGCGTCGAACGAGGTGACGTCGACGTGCCGCACGGGCTTTTTGAGAAGCGCTTTCTTTTTCATCCGACAACGTCCTTATTTCGGGAGCGGCGCCCGCTCGAAACACCAGCTTAGAAATTTATAGATCAGCTTGGCGGCCAGGAAATCAGGCGCGCGGTTATGGTCGCTTGGGCAGAGTTCGACCACATCGAACCCCACCACCTGGCAGCGACGGCTGACCGCCTGCAACAGGCGGGTTACATCGTACCAGAAAAGGCCGCCGGGCTCCGGCGTGCCGGTGGACGGCATGACCGCCGGGTCAAACACGTCCAGGTCGATGGTGACGTAGCAGGCTGCCGGCAGCCGGGCGAGCACGGCGTCGATCCAGCCCGCTTTGGCGGCGATGTCGTGCGCCCAGAAGACACTACCGGGCGTCAAGCTCGCCTGTTCGGCCCGGTCCATGCTGCGGATTCCGACCTGGACCATGGGGCAGATCTCCCGCGCCCGCGCCATGACGCAGGCATGGTTGAACCGGCTGCCCTCATACTCATCGCGCAGATCCGCGTGGGCGTCTAGCTGCAGCACGGCCATGCCCGGGTGGCGTGCGGCATGGGCCTGGATGCTGCCCACGCTCACCGAGTGTTCGCCGCCGACGACGATGACGAATTTACCTTTGTCGACATAGCCGCCGACACGCTCGCGCACGGCGGCTACCATCACTTCGGGCGATGTCCGCTCGGTAACGGCCGGGGCCGTGAAGATGCCCTGACGAAAAACTTCGCTGCCGGTTTCGATGTCGAAGAGCTCCATATTGGCCGAAGCCGCGATGATGGCCTGCGGACCGCGGTCGGCGCCCTTCATCCACGTGGAGGTTTCGTCGTAGGGAACCGGCAACACGACGATGCGTGCCGTTTCTTCCCCGGCATATTCGGCTGGGATCGCACCGAAATCGGACATCAGGCGTTCAAATTTACCCGCAGGATTGGGTAATGGTAAGTCACGAAGCACAGCGCTGCAAGCGCGTTGAAAGCAACCTTCCCCAGCTGAGGACAACACCTGAAAAAATAGCATCAAAATTTTTATTTGCAATATTTTTCTTGTCGTTATTTCATCTGACTTAACGACCAATGATGCACGGGACGGGTTTTTGCACCCAGGGATGGATTTTCATTGTTGACAAGCTCTGTAGCTGGTGCTACGGCATTCGCTGTGGCTAGTGGCAAAGTGCCAGTCCCCTATTTTTAGACAGCGGAGTGGTCTAACCGCAACGATACCTTCGGGCAGCCGTTACCCCCCAAAAGCGGGTTCTTATCCTTAACGGTCGAAGATGTAACGCGACACCAACGCAACCCCGACGCTTATTTGAAATGCATCGAGCTATTTGAAATTGAGCTGCAATATTTAAAAAATCTAAATTTCAATAGGATAGTAGGTTTTATAAATGAGAAAGTGGCGCATTGAAGATTCGGCTGAACTTTATAATGTTAATGGATGGGGAATTAACTATTTCTCGATTAATGCTAAAGGGAATGTTGTAGTTACACCCAAAAAAAATGGTGTAGAGGTAGACCTTAAAAAATTGGTTGAAGAGCTTCAGTCGCGCGATGTTTCAGCTCCAGTGCTTATTCGTTTTCCGGATATTCTCGACAACCGGATCGAAAAAATGTCGAACTGTTTTAAAATTGCAGCTCAAGAATACAAATACAAAGCAAAAAATTTTATAATATACCCTATAAAAGTCAACCAAATGCGCCCGGTAGTGGAGGAAATTGTTAACCATGGTAAAAAATTTAACATTGGGTTGGAAGCCGGCTCTAAACCCGAGCTTCATGCCGTAATTGCTATTACAACCGATAATGATTCGGTAATTATTTGTAATGGGTATAAAGACGAAGATTATATTGAACTTGCCCTTTTGGCTCAAAAAATGGGCAAACTCATATTTTTGGTAGTAGAAAAGCTTAACGAACTCAAATTAATTGCGAACATTGCTCGCCGTTTAAAAGTTAAACCAAATATTGGAATTCGTATTAAACTTGCCAGTTCCGGTAGTGGGAAATGGGAAGAATCCGGTGGCGACCAAAGTAAATTCGGACTTACATCGAGCGAATTGCTTGACGCAATGGCGTTTTTGGAAAAAAATAAGTTGAAGGATTGTCTTCGGTTATTACATTTTCATATCGGCAGCCAGATAACAATAATTCGTCGTATTAAAAATGCCCTTCGTGAAGCTTCACAGTTTTATGTACAACTTTATAAAAAAGGATTTAATATTGAATTTGTTGATATTGGTGGTGGTTTAGGGGTCGATTACGATGGAACACGCTCGGCCAATAGCG
>CAZEKN010000033.1:0-14010 GCA_964512755.1 uncultured Desulfatibacillum sp.
TCGACGCTGACCTCGTTGGCGGCGCTGGCGGTGATGATCACCTTGCCGCGGCCGCCCACCACCCGCTCTAAAAATCCGTCGCCGATGTTGGCGCGGGTGTCGGCAACGCTGATGGTCCGCCCGCCGCTGCCGCCGCTGTAACAGGCATCGGCGATAAAGACCAGCCGTTCCGAGCGGATGCGGTTGAAGATCCGCCCGACTTCGACCATGGGCATCGCGGTGGTGTAGAGATCGGCCGGGTCCGTGTCGAAGGGCAGGAGGTACTTCTCAAGGCCGTCGCCGTCCGGACTGGCGGAATCCCGCTCCGTGGCTCCGTGACCGGCAAAAAAGATGATGACCATGTCGCTTTCGCGGGCGGCATTCTTGATGCGGGTGCCGAGGGTGCTGCGCAGATTGACCAGGCTCGCCTGTTCGTTCGTGAGCAGGGTCACGTTCTCGGGCGGAATCCGGTTGTCCTCCACCAGCAGCCGGTAGAAGGCCTGGGCGTCGTTGACCGCGTATTTCAGCTTGGGCAGCCGCGGATAGTCGTTGATGCCGACGACCACCGCCCAGACATTGCGCCGCTTCGGATAGTAGTGCACAAAAAGCGACTTCTCCGAGACGAGATCGTCGGTGTCGGTCGCGACCACCCGCAGATGGTTGGCGCCCTCGTCGAGCGGGATCTTGCGGTCGAAATTCAGGCGGCGGGGGGCGCTGCCGCCCACCTGCCGAATGCCGCGTTCGGCGGAGGCCTCCAGGACGCGGCCGTTGAGAAAAACCTCGAAGCTCTTCAGGCCCTGCTTGCCTTCCACTGCACCGCTAAGGCGCACGCTTCCGACTTCCACCTGCTGGCCGTCCTCCGGACTGGTGATGAGCAGAAGGGGGGGGGCTTTGCCTTCGGCCGCGATTTTGCTCATGCGTTCGCGTTCCCTGCGCTCTTTTTCGAGCTCCTGGCTGAGTTGGACGGACCTGGCTTTCTCAACTTGAAGCTGTTGATTGAGCCGGTCGAGCTGTGCCTGCCGGGCGGTCAGCTCCGCCAGCCGGTATTCGAGCTCGCGCTGCTGCTGCCGACGCTCTGCCGGTGTCGGCCCGCCTTTCTTTGGATCGGCTTGCTGAAGGGCCTGGATGTTTTCCTTGGTCTGGTTGATCTCCAGAGCGGTTTGCATCCGAGCGGCAGCCAGGTCCCGGACCTTGTCCGCCCGCATGTAAGCCTGGTTGATGCCGGGGTGATCCGGATAGCGCTCAGAGAGTTTTTGCAGGAATTCCGCGACCTGAGCATAGTCGTCGGTCTGCCAGGCGATGATGATGGCGTCGAAATAGCCCAGATTGTCCTGGTAGTCCTGGTCCATGAACCCTAAACTCAGCCGGCCGGAGCCGATGGCAACAAACGTATCGCCCACCTCGTTGACAAACACCGGGGTTTGAGGGGATTTCCCGATCACTTTGACAAAACGTCGGTCGATGGGTCCCCGGCCGGAATCCGATGGCTCCAGGAACACCCGGCCGTTGGCCATGATGGAGTAAAGTCTGCCGGGCGTGAGATCGACGCCGGTATCGACGCGTTCATAAGTGCTGAAAACCCTGACGGACCTCATGCTGCCGACATAAGCGGGTATCTCATTCCGGGGATAGATCTCCGCCGGCGCCGGTTCTTCTTTTTGGCCGGGTTCCTTGGCGGCGGCGGTATATCCGGCCGAAGGATTGGACCACATGGTGCAGCCGCTGAAAAAGATCAAAGCAGATATCAACCCCAGCAGCAGGAATACGATGGGCTTAGTGCTTTTTTTGAATTGCGCGCTCATTGCTAATACCCCCTAAAAGCCTTAAAAGCGGTCGCACACCGCAGGGGTTGCAGCCGCTTTTAATTTTTTTGGGTTAAACTTGAATGGTGATTCTGATCAGCAACCATTATGGCGGAAAACGGGGTTGCGATCAACCCTCTGATCGGTTTTCAACATAACGGCTTGGTATTAAATTGTTTTTCTGATTATTAGAAGAGTGACATCGTCAGCGGGCGATGCTTTTCCGACATGGGCATTCAGGGCCGCAATCACATGGCCCAGCATGGTCTGGGCCGCGTCGCCGGTTTCAGACACCAGGCTGACCAGGCGCTGTTTCGAGAAATGTTCTCCCATGGAGTCGTCGGCATCGGTGACGCCGTCTGTATATAGAACCAGGCTGTCCCCCGGATTAAAATTGATCGAATCGGTCCGAAAAGGAGCGTCGGGCAGCGCCCCAACGGCCAGCCCGGTGGCCTTGAGGTAGGAGACCGACTGCCCGCTGCGCAGAAACAGTGGCGGCTCGTGGCCGCCATTTATATAGGTAAGCCTTCCGGTCGCGGCATCCAGGATCCCGAAAAAAAGGGTCGCGAACATCCCCGCCTCGCCATGGTTATCCGCGATATAGGCGTTAGTCTGTTGGACGGTCTCCAGCGCGAGCGTCTGAGACCAGTGCAGGGGGTCGTTTGCGGCGGCGCCCAGGCGATCGGCGCTCTGCAAGGCAAACGCCCGGGTCAAGCTGCGGGTCAGAGCCATGAAAAGGGCCGAACCCACCCCGTGGTCGCAGACGTCGGCAATCACGATCCCTAGGCAGCGGCCGCCGGCAATTTCAAAAACATCATAAAAATCTCCGGACACCTGCAGCGCGGGCTGGAAATGAGCAGCGATCTCCCAGCCGGAGGGGGCCGGCAGGCGAGCCGGCAGAAAGCCGGCCTGGATCTGGCGGCCGATCTCGAGTTCGCGTTCGGCAAGCTGCCGTGCGCGCTCGATTTCGGCACGAACTCGAGCGTTCTCAAGGGCGTGCCAGGTCGACAAACCCGCCCACCCCAGGACCATGACGATGAGCGGCTTGACGGCCGGAATCAGGATGCTCCACTGCAGGAACACCCCTCCGGCCGAGGCCGCGAACAGGGATCCGAGGCCGGCGGTGCCGGCGGCACTCACCAGGGCCGAACGGTGGAAGGACAGCGCCGTGACGCCGAGAAGCAAGAAAATCTCGATGACGATCGTTGCTGGGCGCGGGACCTCCCGAATGAAACTTCCGCTCAGGATGGTGTTCACGGCGTTCGCATGAACTCCGCTCAGAGGATAGGTCTCGTCAATCGGTACCTGGCCCATATCTGCCGAGCCCGTGGATATATCGGATAGAAGCGTGATGCGTCCCTCGAGTTCATCCCGAAATTCATCGAGGAGATCCGGGTCGTCGGAGGCGGCGTAGATGTCCGAAAAATTGTAATGCTTCATCCGGCCCCAGGGGCCGGTAAAATTGACGCGCATGCAGCCGCGCGAATCGATCGGAATGGTAAGGCTGGTCCGTTGTGCACGGCCCGGCCGGACGGCATCCCGCAGGGTGATCGACCCGCGGTCGAGCACAATCTTTTCAGGTGGAACTTTCAGAAAAGCGCACACGGATTTCAGGGCGAAGCTCGGATAGAACTCGTTTTCAAACCGCACGATCAGCGGCAGTCTGCGGATGACGCCGTCCGGATCCAGGAAGAGCGTCAGGAAACCGGTGCCCAGGGAAAGCTCCGCCAGCGGCACCAGCGTGATCAGCGGGTCGACGCCGTGATAGAATCGGGCGGTCCCCGCTGCGACCGGTATCTTCCAGGCCGTTTTCCGAAGATAGTCGCGCGCCTCGGGGTCTTCAATCTCATCGGCCCGGCCGGCAGCCGGGGACAGCCGGAAGGCCATCCCGAAAACGACGTCCCGTGACTGCCGCGTCGCATCCATCAGGCGCTGGTCGTTTTCGGCGCTGGTTTCGCCGGCGAAGATGATATCGCACATCTGCACGGCGGTCTTCATCGCCCCCAGGTTGTGAATCACCCGGGCGTAATGGGCGCGGGTGGGATGATAGTCTTTCAGGGCGCGCAGGCTGGTGTTGTTCAGGTCGACGTGGACGACCGTCTCGTCGTAAGGCGGGGCGAAGGCGGCATACGACGTCTTCAGGCTGAAAAACTGGTCATTGAGCCGTTCGTTCCAAGTGTCAAAGAACCCCGGCCACAGAAAGGAAAATAGATTGACCGCCGCAAGCACCCCCGCAGCCAGCCAAATGGGCTTCCACCACGGTCTTGGATCAGCGATGGTCAATGGTGAACGTCCGGCCGTAGAAACCGCCCGGGGCCGAGATCTCCGAAGCCAGAGACGTGACATCCGGAAAAATCGAAGCGTCTTTCGGCTTCTGGCCCCGCAGGCTCCCTCCGATTCGGACCGGCTTTTCCGCCGGGGCGGAGAGGTCCCGGTGCTTAAGCCTCAATTGCTTGATCTCGTTCAAAATGGAGTCGGCCGACGATTGCAGTGCATTTTTTTCTTTCAGGGTGACGTGCTGGGCATACAGATTTTCCAAGCGGTGCAGGGGTTGCGCTGAAACTATGAGAAAAAATTTCTCCTGGCCGGTGTGCGTGTCGAGCTGAAACCAATTCGAGACGTCGGGGATGTGCAGCGCAACGCCGGGCAGAATGCTCGCGGATTGTCCTTCGCCCGGATACAAAAAGACGATTTCGCCTTCGGCGCTCAAGTGCAGCAGGTAGAGATGGACGGCGCTTTTAGGCTCTATGAAGAGCTTCATTCGGTCCCCGGATCGCAGGAGCGTTTCGTTTTGGACCGCGATGACCTTCTGCTTGCCTTCCGGCCCCGTAACCGCTCCGAATGCAAAAAGAAACTGCATGTCGCCCGGCTGGCTCGGGCTTTGAGCCTGCACCGCCGTTGCCGACACGGCGCAAATCAAAATGAACAGCCATTTGCAGCGCTGGGGTAAGTGTTGAAAGATGGTCAGCATCTGAAACCTCCTCTGACGGTCATCGATGGCCGGAACCCGGAAAAGCTTGCGTTCGAGGGGAGCGGCGAGAGGCGATCGGGGTCGGCCATGTCGGTCCCGGATCGGATGAAGTCTAAGAAATGACAATGCGCTTTGTCAATAGCCGAAACTATGTATGTCTTTAATCTACTCTTCTCGAGGGAAGAAGGGAAATGGCTGTCGATCTTCTCATCCTGAAACGGCCAGCAGCGCATCTCCGAAAAATTCAAATTCCAAAATTACCGGCCTTGACGCGGTCAGTCGAGGGAAACTTGGACCGCTTGACAGCCGCCCCTCGGCGCTTAGCATTGGTAATCATACGGCAACCTCCCAAAGAAACCAACCGGCATCCTAGCCGTTTTTTGCGTAAGCGGCTTCTGGTAGCACGGCTCGATACTGAAACCGCCTCTTGCCCCTCGTTGCCAGCCGGGTTCGTGTACGGCCGTCCGTTTCCAATCCTCCAGTGCAATTCGTTTCCCCGGATGGATGGCCGGTTGGCCGTGCAGTTGCCTTTTCAACCCGATCGAGAGGGGACCGGGAAAGGAGATTCCAATGGACAACACCCCCAGCGACATAAACGGAGATGAAAGAGATCGATTCGTCGAGCGTCTGCTGACCTCAACCGCGGGCGCATTCGACATATTCAGCATTTACCTGGGTGTCCGCCTGGGGTTCTACCGGTCGCTGAGCGAGCACGGGCCGGCAACCTCGGAGGAACTGGCCGTTCGGACCGGCGCCTACGAGCGTTACGTCCGCGAATGGCTGGAGCAGCAGGCGGTGGCGGGCATCCTGAAGGTGGAGGACGAAAACGCCGCGGCGCTCTCCCGCCGCTACCGCCTGCCGGCCGGGCACCAGGAAGTTCTGGTGGATCGCGACAGCCTCAATTACCTGGCGCCCCTGGTGCAAATGGTGGCGGGCGCGGTCCGGCCCATGCACCAGGTGCTGAAGGCCTACCGTAGCGGAAAAGGGGTACCCTATCCCTACTACGGCGCGGAGTTCCGTGAAGGCCAAGCCGCTATGAACCGGGCGATGTTCCTGCGCCAGCTGGGCACGGAATGGCTCCCGTCGATTCCGGATGTCCACCGGCGGCTCATGGCGGATCCTCCGGCGCGGGTGGCCGACATCGGCTGCGGGGGCGGCTGGTCCGGCATCGGCATGGCCCAGGCTTACCCCCAGGTGCAGGTCGACGGTTATGATCTCGATGAAGCGTCGGTGGAGCTGGCAAGAGTGAATATCGTGGATGCCGGCCTGGAGGAACGAGTCCGGATTCACCACCGGGATGCGGCCGATCCGTCGCTCCGGGGGCGTTACGACCTGGTGACGGCCTTCGAGTGCGTGCATGACATGGCCGATCCGGTCGGCGTGCTTCGAACTATGTTAGGCCTGACTCGGGACGGCGGATCGGTCATCGTCATGGATGAACGCGTGGGCGACCGCTTTACCGCCAAGGGCAACGAGGTGGAATGGATGATGTACGGCTGGAGCGTGCTGCACTGCCTGCCGGTGGGCAAGGCCGATGGTCCATCGGCTGAAACCGGGACGGTGATGCGCCCCGACACGTTGAAGCAATATGCTGCGGAAGCCGGATTCTGCGACACCGAAATCCTGCCCATCGACAACTTCTTCTTCCGCTTTTACCGCTTGAAGGCCGTCTGTCGCTGAGGGGTCTTCAATTCGGCGGCGGCGCGACGGGGTCGATGCAGTCCCGGGCGGGTGCGACGGAGCCTGTGAGCGGTTCGGCGGCCACCGGCTCTGCCATGGGATCCGAGAAATTCTCCCCGAACACTAAATGCTTGATGACCTCTAGGTATTCGGCATTTCGGGAGAGATAAAAGGACAGCGGCCGTGGAAAATTGTTGCCGAGGATGCCGTCGAGGAACATCTGGCTGATTTCACGGTGCCTCTGCAGCGTGAACTGGGAGCTCGCCAGAATGTGGCGCTCGTCTTCGGACAACGTGTGGACGAACTGTCTCAGAGCGGTGCGCGCCCGCGGCTGGTACATCCAGAAATAGAGCAGGTCGAGCGCGTGGATCATGATGATCTTCTCCAGATCGCGCGCCTCCACGCTGGCCTTTTGCTTGAGCCGGCTGGAGTGCTGCAGGACGGCGAAGGTCTGGACGTCCGGGAAGATCAGCTCCAGCTGGGCATAGATGTCGAACAACTGCGCGAATTTGCCCTTGTAGTCGCGGAGGCGGGTCTTGATGTTCCGGCGCCGGTCGGCCAGGCCCTCGATAAAGCCGGCAACAATGTCCGAGGCCGTTTTGGAGATGATGGCCGCCCATTTCTGCAGCGCCTCGGCGACCTCGGACGCTCCGCCGGCGGCCAAAACGCCTCCGGCGCAGGTGTTGATGAGGACCGCCACCGGAATGGAAACGATGCTGCGGAAAAAATTCCCGTAAACGGCCGCCTGAGGCAGACCGCGCAGAAGGTTGTGGCTGGAAAGATAGATTCCGTTGGCCAGGGCCATTCCGGCATAGAGCATCACCGGGTGCGTGGTCGTCGTGATGCCGAGCCCGCGGTCCAGGAGCACCGTCTTGACGAGGTAATCCAGCAACGGCACGGAGAAGCCGGTATACATGAGCGAATCGGTGAGGCGGGTCCAGCTGACATAGTCGTTCCAGTTCAACAGCGGCGAGCGGCGGAACCCGCCGCCGCCCAGCACGGACTGCAGAATGTTGCGAAGACCCGTGATGCCGAACCAGATGAAGGCTCCGCCGTAGGCGAGGAGCCACCAGTCTTTGGTCAGGGCAAATGTGACGAACGCCGGAATGAACCCGACGAGAACCTTCAGGGCGTTCTTGAGCCTGGAGTTCAGGAAGCGCCATCGCAAGGAGTGTGGGGTATTCACGACGGCAATCGTTTCCAGGGAGAGGCCGTTGTCGACGGCCTTCTGCGCTCCTCCCAGGGTCACGATGTTGCCCGGGGCGGCCATGCGGGTTTCGTTCGCCTCGACGCGCCAGCTGGCCCTAAACGTGGACAGCAGAAATCCAAGGGGCCCGGCTCCGAACCGGCGCCGCAGGCTTCGAACGAGGGCCGATGGGCCGGAAACTGGAACGAAGCTCAGCGTCTTGTAGGTGGTCATCTGGATCGGAATGACCTCCCGGCCGTGTCCGGCGCTGTTCCTGGCAATCTCCCGCTGAGCCCTGCGCGGCAGGGTTTCCATGATGGCAAGCCCCATGCCGTGCAGCCGGGCCGAGCGGCCGGTCGAGTCGCTGCCGATGCGGGCCTTGAGCGACCGGCCCGCATAGTAGGACTTAAACGTGTCGATGTCGTAAAGAATGGCGGTCAGCTTTTCGATCTGCCCCTTTTCTCCGGGAGCAGCCGGGTCGCGCAGCCGGTTGATCATTTCGCGGATGACCTGTTTGAGATGGATGACGCTGCCTTCGTTGATCGCCTGCATCAAACGGCTGATTTCGGAAACATGCCCGGTCTTGCCCGCGGAATAATCCTTCAGGTTGAATATCTCCAGCCGCGTGATCATGCCCTGGCAGTCGTAGAGCAGCTCCAGGACCTCCTCCACCTTCAAGTTGGTCAGGTTCAGCGTGACGCGGTAGCCGGAATGCAGGGCGGCCAGGCGGCCGAGTATCTCCGGAGCGGTCAACCGCAGCAGTTCGTGCTCGCCCGGCCCGCTGAGGGGCTGATCCGGATAGACGATCTCCGGGTTCCGGGACTGCTCCAGATATCCGTCGATGAGCGCCTCCAGGTCCATGCGGTTCAGGCCATCGACCCACGCGTTGATCGCGCGCTGCCTTTCGGGCGATGCCGTGCGCAGCTCGGCCTTCATAGAGGCGACGCGCCAATGCAGAGATCTCATCAACTGGTCGTGGATAAACTTGGATAGATGCAGTTTGGATTTCTGCCCGATGCCGACAAAACCGAGAAACTCCGCTTCGTCGATCGGCAGCATGGTGATGCCGAGGCAGCGGTTGAGGTCCAGACGGTGGACGGTGTTGAACTTTTTGAGCAGGCCGATCACGTACTCCTGCTGATAGCGCGAGGCCCGTTGACCGGCCTCCATGAGGTTCATAACCGGTGGCTCGGCCAGGAAGCACAGGAAGGCCTGGGCGTCGGCAAACCCGCGGGGTACCCAGATGAGCTGCACGTACTTGTCGCGGAAGCGTGCGGAATACTCGATGCCGATGCGCACGTCGATGTCGAGGATCCTGGCGGCCTCGAAAAGCTCGGCGGCAAAGCGCGGTTCGATGAAGTTGTAATGAATGACCCGCAGCCGGCGAATGCCCTTGATCCAGGCATCCATGATGAGGTGGGTGGAAGACTTGCGGCCCTTGGTGTTGACGTCGTGGACATGATCGTCGAAGGCGATCTGGTTCCATTCCTCGGGCATTTCCAGCAAGTGGTAGTGCTTGAGCTGGCGACGGACGATGCGGGGCTTGCCGGAGGCGGTCATCCGGAAATCGTGGGCCAGCTCCAGCTGGCGCAGGGAGTCGCCATAGGCCCGCACCAGATTTTTCATGATCTCCAAGAGCAGCCGGGCGGTGTTTTTAGGCATCGGCCCCTCGGCGGTATCGATCACCTCCAGCCGCAGCGATCGCAGGGCATTCAGCCGGTCATCCACCCCACCGATTTCGAGAGAGCTTAACAGCTGGGCGACCGCATAGGCCGAACGCAGGCCCTTGGTTTCTGCCATCTCCTTGATGCCGTTGGGATGAAAATAAGGAAAATACAATTTGCGGGCGAACTTGGCGCTGCGCAGAACGTCGTTGACGATCTGGATCAGCTCGTAGTCCTTCCGATCGAATAGGTATCGTGGTATATTGGATCTGAAATCCATTGCCGTAGGATGGACCTTCTGCTGCCAAACTACTGATGCTAACACGATTCTAACACAATCCCAACTTTATTTTAACCCGTTTGCATAGCGGCGGAAATCATCTCGGCTGATTGAAAAAGAAGAGAATCGCATGAAGCTCGGCAACCGAGAGTTCGACCGTATCGTGAAAGAAGCCATCGCCAGGATTCCGCAGGAGATCCGGCAGCACCTCGACAACATTCTGATAACGGTTCAAAAACGGCCCGCTCCCGACATGCTTGCGGAGATGGGGTATCCCCCGGATGAACCGTTGCTGGGGGTGTATTGGGGGGTGCCGTTGAACGAACGCTCCATCGGGGAGCCGCCGCTTTACCCCGATACGATCTTCATCTTTAAGGAACCGCTCGAAGAGATGTGCACCAGCCGGGAAGAACTCGAGGATGAAATCGAAATCACCGTGGTTCATGAAGTGGCGCACTTCCTCGGCATGAGCGAAGAACGCCTGGCCGAGCTGGGCTACGAGTGACAGGCGCCGGCTTTCGCACGGCCGCGGCCCTCGGGCTGCGGTTGACACCCGCAACGGAATGCAATACAAATTCGATGCTGTCAGGCCGTATCTTGCTTCTCATCCCTGCAACCCATTCAAGCGGAGCTGACCATGACGGATCCCCTGCCGGCCCCGGCGCCCCTACCCCGTAAAACCAATTGGCGGCTGGTCGGCCGCGGCATCCTGCTGGCGCTGTTATTGGGCCTATGCGGCTTCGGGCTGGCGACCACTCCCTTTTGGACGCAGCACAGCCTGACTTATTGGCTGTGGGTGACCCCCGCCTTCGGTCTGTTGTCGCTTCTCTTGTGCAGCTTGTATGAACGCCAGCGGTTCACCTTGCTGAGGTGGAAGGTGGTGCAACATCAGGTGCTGCTCTGGGTCGGAACCGCCGCCGCCATATACCTGTTGTTCCGCTTTATCGATAAAGGGGTTCTCAAGCCGGAAGCGGCCGGGCCGACCGCGACCATCATCATCGCCCTGTCGATCTACATGGCCGGCATCACCTTCGACTGGCGGTTGATCGTTATCGCGCTGCTGCTCAGTGTCATGGCGGTGGGAGCCATATTCCTGGAACGGGTGTTCGTGCTCGTGTTCGGAATCCTGTTGACCCTGGGAATCGCCTATGCCCTGCTGAGGCCGGTGACCAAGGCCTGGCGGACGACGGAAACGGCCGAGAACCCGCCGGCATCTGCCGAAGGCGAACCGGTCGAGAGCCCGCGTTGAATATCCGCTGAGCAGCGGGTGCACCGCCTGGCATCCGTTCGCCCGAACTCGCGTTGCCTGCGTCCCTCTGGGGGCCGATGTGCTGTTCACTCCCTTCCGACTCGGACCCTATCGTCTCAAAAACCGGTTGGTGGCCCTGCCAGTATTCAGCGGCTATGCGCGGCCCGATGGCCGGGCCGGCGAGCTGTTGATCGACCATTACGCCGCGCTAGCGGGAAGCGGCGTGGCCATGGTCGTTGTCGCCAATGCGGCGGTTGCGGCCGACGGCCGGGTGGCCGCCAACAACCTGAGGGCGGATGCCGACGAGTTTCTCCCGGGGTTGGAGCGGCTGGCGGCTGCGATCAAGCGCCAGGGCGCTTTGGCCGTGCTTCAGCTCAACCACGGCGGACGCTTCGCGAAAACGCCCCGCCCTTTGGCGCCCTCCGCGCTGGATGCGGCCCACATCCCTTTCCAAATCGCCAGTCTGAAGGAGTTCATGGAGTTCTTCCCGCTGGAGCATCGCTTCGGGCTCACCCGCGATTTTGTGCAGCGGGTGAGCGCCTGGACCCGCTCCATGAGCCCGGAAGAACAATCGGCGGTCGCTGCCGCATTCGGCGATGCCGCCGTCCGGGCCTGCGCAGCCGGATTCGATGCGGTCGAATTGCACGGCGCCACCGGCTACCTGCTGGCTCAGTTCCTCTCGGGTTTCAGTCATAAGGACGCCGCTGGATCACCAGCGGGCTTCGATGAGCGCATCCGGTTCCCCCTGCAGGTGGTGCGCGAAGTGAAATGCCGCCTGCCACCAGGATTTCTGTTGGGTTTCCGCCTCTTGTTGCGCGAATGGGTTCCCGGCGGCATCGACCTGGACGAAGCCCTGGCATTCGCCGAAACACTGGCCGCCGCAGGGATCGACTATCTTTCACCAAGCGTGGGCACGTATCATTCCATGTTTCTGCCCGACGTGCGGGCGATCACGTCCCAGCCCGGCTATCTCAAAGCGGACAGCCGGGAGCTGAAACAACGCGTATCGGTTCCGGTGATCGTTTCCGGCCGCGTGCTCACGCCGGCACTGGCCGAACAGTTGCTTGCCGAAAGCGCCGGCGATCTGATCGGGTTGGGCCGGGGGCTCAGGGCCGATCTCCACTGGGTGTCAAAGGCCCGTTCCGGCCGTCCGATCACCGCCTGCCGAAATTGCAATCTTTGCCTGCGCGGAGTGGTGCTGGAGCAAGGATTTGCTTGTAGCCGCTGGCCTGGATGGGTCCGTGAGAAGGCCGTTCTGGAACAACGACTGCTCAAACGCGATACCGATCGGACGCTCTGGATCGTGGCCGGTACAAGCGACCTGGACGTGATGCGCAGCCCGATCGCAGCGGCCGGGGTCCCTGCCTGGTCCGCGGCGGACACAACGGTGCTTTTTCTGAAAAATGCCGACGTGGATCTCGATTTTGACCGGCGCGTGGTCGAGTTTACATCCTGGAGCCGCGCCTGGCGGCAGCAACGTGGAATGGCCGACGCACGCTGGTCTTCCAAAGTCATAACCCTCCAGGGCCCGCCGGAGGAGCTCATCGCCGCTGAAATGGTGCAAGGCGGATTTGGGGCGGTCATTCTGGGGCGCAATCATCTGGAGCTCTGGCGCGAACGGTTCCTTTACCGGCAGCGGGCGAAAGCGGTCAGTCTGATCGGCACGCACCCGCAGTGGGCCCGCGTCCTGGTCCCGTTGGATCTCGGTCTAGCCAGCCTGCTCGTTCTGCGTCATCTTGAGAAAACGATCATGACCCACACGGAGTTTGAGGTGGACTTCCTGCACGTCGTTCAGGGGGAGTCCCGACCGCTCAAACGGTGGCGCGATATCCACAAGATCCTCGGATGGCGGGAGCCGGTGCCGCTGCGCGTGGTCGCCTCCCGGGGCAGTGTGCCCGACACGATCCTGCACGAACTCCGCAATGGCGAATTCGGCACCCTGGTGATGGGCAAGCGCGGCTTATCCCGGATCAAGCAGTTCCTGCTGGGAAGCGTTTCCGCGGCCGTGTTGCAGCAGCTCACCAATCAAACCCTCCTCCTCATCGATTGAAATCCATCCCAGGTTGCATATATACTACGCGGACCGGTAATGGTTGGAGCCAACGATGGCCTTGCATACATGCATAGAGGGAGGGATTTCAATTGGGGAAGCGAATTCTGACCGGGTCTTTTGTCGCGCTGATCACCCCTTTCAAAGAGGACGGGTCACCTGACATCGATGGATTCGGCCGGCTCATCGAGTTTCAAGCCGCTCATGGCACCAGTGCCCTGCTGATCACGGGTTCGACCGGCGAGGTCTCGCTGCTGTCCAGAGAAGAACGCCACCGGATCATCACGGAAACCGTGAAGTTCAAGAGACCCGGCCTGCCCCTGTTCTACGGCTGCACCGCGAATAACACTCAGGAAACCATCGCCATGGTTCAATACGCCGCCAGAGCCGGGGCCGACGGCGCTGTCGTCACCGTGCCGTCCTACATCTACGCCCCGGTGGATGCGGCCCTGCAGTACTTTCTCGATGTGGCCGACGCCAGCCCCATCCCCATCGGCATCTACAACAATCCCATCCGCGTGGGCACCGATCTCCCGCCCGAAGCCATTCTGCGCCTGGCCGATCACCCCAATGTCGTGATCGACAAGGAAGCCATGTCCCGGCCCGGGCAGATCGCCCAGATCCTGGCCGCCGGCAAGGAGATGTCGCTCATGTGCTGCGATTCGCCGAATCTGGGGCTGGTCCCGGCCGTCATGTCCTTAGGCGGCCACGGCACGGCCAACATGACCGGCAACATCGCCCCGGCCGAGATGGCGATCATTTCCAAGCCCTGGAGCAGCATCGAGGACGCGGTCAACTTCCGTAAAGCCTATCTGCGTCTCCTGCCGTTGATCCAGTTCACCTACTCGAAGGTCAACCCCGTGCCGGTCAAGTCGCTGGCGCGGGTATTGGGTCTTCCGGCCGGCCGGCTGCGCAGACCGTATCTGAACATGACCGGCGGCGGCCTGCGCGCGGGCCTGGATATCGTGAAGCGGCTCGGATTGGCGTTGCGATATGGATATGAGATCCGCGCGGATCTGATCGGGGAAGACCCTACCGAGGCGCCGGCCCCTGCGTCGACCCCCACGGGTGCCGGCGCCTGCTTCATTCGATAGGCCTCGCGGCCTTGTCGCGAACGGCCCATGACTATTGACAGCCGGTTTCGGCGCG
>CAZEKN010000034.1:0-13863 GCA_964512755.1 uncultured Desulfatibacillum sp.
ACCGAAGACTTGCGGTCGTAGGCCCACTCCCGGTCGGCATCGGTGTGGTGCACGATGAGAGCCAACCGGGCGCCTTGTCCGGCAGTCGTCCATTGAAGCATCTGCAGGTCGCCGTCCGAGTTGCCGAAGGCCGCGACGGGTCGCCGGCCGATGTACTGATTGATGCCGACCGGTTTGCCGGCCTTGTCGTCGATGAAGTTCAGCTCCGGCAACCGGACGATGGCAGGCTTGCCGTTGCGCAACTCGAACTTGGTTTTGATGCTGCTGCCCACCACCTGCTCGGGGGGGATGCCATAGACCTTCTCGGTCCACGGCCGCATGAACTCGACACCGCCGCCAGACACGATAAAAGTCTTGAAACCGTTGGACCGAAGATAGGCCAGCAGTTCGAGCATCGGCTGATACACCATCTCGGTGAAAAGCCGGCCGGTCTTCGGGTGCTTTGCGGACGCAAGCCAGTCCTTTACGGTTTGTTCGAACTCCTCGGTCGTCATGCCCGCGTGCGTGGCCATGACGATCTCAAGAATGGCCTTCTCCCCGCCCGCGAGGGCACCTTTTACATCCCCCTTGAGAAGGGAGGCAAAGGGTTCCTTGCCCTTCCACTCCGGGTGCTTGGGCGCAAGCGCCTTCACGCGGTCGAGCGCGAATGCCAGCTGGAAATACATCGGCTGCTCGGCCCACAGCGTGCCGTCGTTGTCGAAGGTCGCGATGCGCTCGATGGGCGGCACGAAGTCGGGGGAGCCTGTCGTCGTCACCTTTTCCACGAATGCCAGAATGGACTGCTTGGCTTTGCCGTCGGTCCATGAAGGCAAGGCATCGGCTGCCGCAACCGCTGAAGATACCGCGATGGCTGCGGTCAGGGCGGCCGCCAACATGAAATTGCGTCGCATACTCTCTCCTCTCTTCCTCATAAACCTGCTTCTATTTTTGAAGTTGCTTTCTTGTGGAAGCGGCATCTTGCCGCGACGATCGAGGCTGGAAGCATCTCTCACATTTCATTTACCCGCATTAATGCGCACAAGAATGCGGCGGGACGCCCCGGTCAAGGCGCCCCGCCCGTCCAGCGATTATCGAAACTATTGGCCTCCGGCTGCCTTTTCGATCTGCGTCTGGATCTTCTCCAGGTTGAAGGATCCCGGCGTTTGGCTCGGCGGGTACTCCTTCATGGTCATGAGAAACCTGCCGGCCATCTGCTGCAGGGGCACCAGCACGAAGGCGCGTTCGAGGAACCAGTCGTTGTAGGTATTGGAGTTGTGCTGGGCCTTCTCGAAAGGGTCGCGCCGCAGGTTGAAGAGCAGCGGCACGCGCAGCTCGGTGAACGGCTCGCGCCACACCTCGAAGGCCTGGCCGCGATTCTCTAGAAACACGGCCTTCCACGCATCGTAGCGCATGGCGACGACCTGCCCGTCGTCGTTGACGTAGATGAACTCCTTGCGGGGCGATTCCTGGGTCTTGCCCGTCAGGTAGTCCAGCTGGTTGTAGCCGTCGATGTAGTTCCGGTAGGTGCGGCCGATGAGCTGGGTCCCCTTGGCGAGCTTGCCTTTGATGTCGGGGTCGCCGGCGGCCGCGGCGAACGTCGGCAGCCAGTCCTCGTGCGAGACGATATCGTTCAGGGTCTTGCCTGCCGGGAACTTGCCGGGCCAGCGGACGAAGGCCGGCACGCGGTAGGCACCCTCCCAGTTGGAGTTCTTCTCGCTGCGGAACATGGTGTTGCCGGCATCCGGCCAGGTGTTGAAATGCACCCCGTTGTCGGTCGAGTAGAATACGATGGTGTTGTCGGCAATGCCCAGGTCGTCCACCAGCTTCAGCAGCTTTCCGACGTGCATGTCGTGCTCCACCATGCCGTCCTGGTACTCGTCGCCGCTCGGCCCTGAGATCCCGATATGCTCTTGTTTCACGTGCGTGCGGAAGTGCATGCGCGTGCCGTTCCACCATGTGAACCAGGGCTTCCCGGCCTTGTGCTGGCGCTGGATGAAGTCCGTGGCCGCCGCCACGGTTTCGTCGTCGATCGTCTCCATACGCTTCTTGGTCAAAGGGCCGGTGTCCTCGATCTTGCCCCCCGCGGTGGCCTTGATGACGCCGCGCGGGCCGAATTTCTTCCGGAACTCGGGATTTTTCGGATAGTCGCGGTTCTCCGGCTCTTCTTCGGCATTGAGGTGGTAGAGGTTGCCCATGAACTCGTCGAAGCCGTGGTTGGTCGGCAGGTGCTCGTCACGGTCGCCCTGGTGGTTCTTGCCGAACTGGCCGGTGGCATAGCCCATGCCCTTCATCACGGCGGCGATGGTTACGTCGGTCTTCTGCCAGCCCTCCTTGGCACCCGGCAGGCCGACCTTGGTCATGCCGGTCCGCACGGGCACGTTGCCACCCAGGAAGGCGGCACGGCCGGCGGTGCAGGACTGCTGGCCGTAGTAATCAGTGAACGAAAGGCCCTCCTTGGCGATCCGGTCGATGTTAGGGGTCATGTAGCCCATCATGCCGCGGTTGCTATGGCTGATGTTCCAGACGCCGATGTCGTCGCCCCAGATGACGAGAATGTTGGGCTTCTTGTCGGCCGCCTGGGCGAGTCCGGTTATGCACAGGACTACGGAACAGAAGAACAGAATTGACTTCAAGGGCTTCATTTTCATGTCTTTTCTCCTCTCTTGTTGGTATTAAATCTCCTGAGAAAAAAAGGAACGCACTATCTCAAGAAGCTTCTCTCCCCCGAATGGTTTAAGCAGAAAACCGAGCGCTTCCGGACACTTTTTACGAGCCCTTTCGAGCTCGCTTTCATGCGCGGAGATGAACACGGTCGATCCCGCCGACCCGCCGACTCGAATAAGTTTCTGCAGATCTATTCCACTGACCCCCGAAAGCATAATGTCAATGATCAGCAAATAGCCTCCCTTGGCGGTCTCGTGCTTCAGGAATTCCTCGGCGCTGCTGAAGGTCTTAACATGGGTGAACCCCGCCGATTTCATCAATCGCTTCAGGGCGCTTGAGACGGACGGATCTTCGTCGACGATGAAGATGCGGGGTTCCGAAGTTTTCAAAGACTGCCTTTAGGTTCCTCTCGAGTCGAGGCCGTCCAGTGCTCGATAACGCCTCGACTCGGAGGGTTGTTCTTGGATCACTTGGGGTTAGTTTTGGTGAACTTGGCGCCTTTGAGTGAGATGTCCGCCATGAGCCCCTTGACGTCGAAGACGAACGCGATGATCGGGTCCTTCATCTTGGTGAAGTCGACGCGCTCGCCGCCGCCGATGTTCACCAGGGCCACGTTGCCGTCGAGACCGACCTCCCATCCTTTGCTGGCCTGAAACTGCTTCAAGGCGGCATCCGTCATGAAAAGAATGACGTAGTCCTTGGCCTCCCCGCCGATCTGGAACCCTACCGACCCGGAGGCGAGGTTGTAGTAGGAAACGGTCTTGCCGCCGACGCGCAGTGCCCCTTCCCCGTACTCCCCGCCGACGATCAAGCCGGCCTTGACGACATTGGGCATCACCAGCACGCCCTTGGCTTTGGCGGCCATCTCCTTGCCGCCCTTGACCTGCTTGTAGAATCGGTCCAGGCAGGCATTTACGCTGGCGTTGATCTCCTGGGCCGTCTTGGCCCAGGCGCTTTCGGCGGTAACGGCGAAGATCATGACCAGCACCAGGGGCAATGCAGTCGCTCTGATGGTACATCGGGGGGGTTCAAGCTTCATTGTTTTCATCGAAGAATCCTCCTTAGTTACAGTAAAACCTAAAGTAATTGACAATGATCAACTCCAGGACAGCAATGGCAGGATGAACGCCAGCATGGCCATAAAAGAGCTTGCGATTATTTATCAGTATTCCCATTTGCGGCCGCTCTCTCCTCAATCCTGATCCCTGAAGCCAGAATCCCATATGCCCCGGGATTTACGTTCGGCAGTTTTATTCTTGATTGAGGCCCAGCCATCTGTACACTCCTCCACCAAGCAAGGCGCCGATGATCGGGGCGACCCAGAAGAGCCATAACTGCTGCACGGCCCACCCCCCGACGAACAGCGCGACCCCGGTGCTGCGGGCAGGGTTAACTGAGGTGTTCGTGACCGGGATGCTAATCAAATGGATCAACGTCAGGCAAAGCCCGATGGCCACCGGCGCCAGGCCCGCCGGGGCACGCTTGTCGGTCGAACCATGGATCACCAGCAGAAACATGAAGGTCATGACGACCTCGCACAGAAAGGCCGCTCCGAGCGAGTAGCCTCCCGGCGAATGGGCCCCGTAGCCGTTGGAGGCAAATCCAGCTGATACGTCGAAGCCCGCTTTGCCTGCAGCGATGAAATACAGAACGGCTGCCCCGGCAAGCCCTCCGAGCACCTGTGCGAGGATGTAGGGCACCAGATCCTGACCGGAAAAACGCCCTCCGACCCACAGACCCACGGAAACCGCCGGATTAAGGTGGCAGCCGGATATGTGGCCCACGGCGAAAGCCATGGTCAGAACAGTCAGCCCGAACGCCAGGGACACGCCCAGAAGCCCTATGCCCACATTCGGGAAAGCAGCCGCCAGCACTGCGCTGCCGCAGCCGCCCAGTACCAGCCAGAACGTCCCGAAGAATTCAGCAGCCAGTCGTTTTGTTTTCATTGAACTTCACCCTCCTTCTCTTTCGCAGGCGCAGATTCCCTTTTGATTCCGTTGCCGATGGCCCTACGCCGTAGGCGTATTCGGATCATGAAATAAGCAGCCAGCTCCCCCTCACCTCACCCTCCTTTCAGGGGAGAAGTAGGGTGAGGGGGTAACTGCGTCAAGACCAAGATATATAACTCAAGACTTCTTCACTTGTCCGGGTGCAGCTCCACGCGGCGGTTCATGGCGCGGCCTTCCGCCGTGTCGTTCGAGGCCACCGGATTGCTCTCGCCGAACCCCTTGGCTCTGACGCGCTCCGGCGCGATGCCCTGCTTGATAAAGTAATCCCGCACGGCATTGGCCCGGGCTTCCGAGAGCCTTTGGTTGTGCGCCTCTGAACCCGTGCTGTCCGTGTGGCCGTGCACCTCGCCGGTGATCTTCGGGTTGGCCTTCATGATCGCCACCGCCTCGTCCAGCACCCGCGGATCCTTGATCACGGCCTTGTCGACGTCGAAGAACACGCCCTTCAGCTCCCAGCAGCCGTCGGCGTTCACCTTCACGCCCTTGGGCGTGTTGGGGCACTTGTCGCGGCTGTCCGGAACCCCGTCGCCGTCGGAGTCAAGCACCGCAGGCGCTGCTGCGACCGGGGCGGGCTTCGGGGGCGCCGGCGCCAGGAAGACCTTGGTCACGTAGCCGGCCATGGCGTTCGGAGAGGAAATCTCATCGGCATTGACGGCAAAGCCGCAGCCGCCGAGCATCGCCAACTCGTCTGCAAACTTGCGTTTCCCTGCCTGCCCCACCTGGATGGGGTAAATGCACAGCTTGTCGCCCATGACTTCTTTGAGCTTCTTGGCCTTTTCAATTGCACCGCCCTCGTAGATCTCCTCGAAATCGCTGACGACGATCAGGGCGGTTCGGCCAAAGCTGCCGGTCTGCAGGCTGCTGTGACTGGCTGCGATGCCTTCGCTCAGGGGGGTATTGCCGCTGGCGCACTTCTGGGAGTCCAGGCCGGCCTGCAGCTCGGCCCTACGGTAGGAGGTCATCCCATAGAGCACCTTGGCGTCCTTGCCATCCAGGCATGAACCCGAGCCAAAGGCCACCACACCGGCACGGTAGTCCAGCGGGGGTATGGTCTGGTTCATGTGGGCGATGAGCTCCTTGGCCTGGTCGAACTTTGGCCGGCCCTTGTAATCCTCGGTCATGGACTGCGAGGCATCCATGACGACCACGAAGCTGTCGACTTTCTTGACGTAGGAATCCGGATTCAACTGCACGGGTTGAAACGGCGCCGGAGTCGGAGTTTGTTTGGTTGCACAACCTGTCAGTGCAACAATCAGGACCGATGCCAAAACAATTGCCAAACTACGCGTCTTCATTTTTTTCTCCTTTTCATTTGTGGCGATTGCGGTTCTCTTGTTGGACTGAAATTATCACTTGATCGCCCTCACCGTCTGGTCAGGGGAGTTCAAAGATTTTCTTTCTGCGGCTCGCGCAGGCTCCCTTACCTGACGGTGATTGCGCAATAAAATGGTACAATTGAGCGGCGGTGGCAATTGGACTTTGGTCCAATAAGGGAATCTAATCGGAGCGACTCTTGGCGGTTTCTTAACTATATTGTTTCGATTTTCGTGCTTCGAGGTTCAAATTTGGTTGCGGCTTGCTCGGGTTGGGGATGCAAAGATAGAGGAGGAACAGGGGGGAAGCCTCAAAGTTTCGGCCATGCGGACGAGTTCGGCCAGGGAGTTCGCCTGCATTTTCTCCATCACCCGCGCGCGATGCACCTTGACGGTCTTTTCGACGATGCCTAACTCGGAGGCGATCTGCTTGTTCAGAAGCCCATTTACGATGAGCCGGAAAACCTCGCGCTCGCGCGTCGAGAGCGTCAGAAACCTCAACTCCAAGCCCCGGCATTCGCTCTCTTCCGAGGATCGCCGTCGGCTCTGCTCGATCGCCTTGCGGATGCAGGCCAGCAGGGACTGGCTGTCGAAGGGCTTTTGGAGGAAATCCAGTGCGCCTTGCTTCATGGCTTCCACGCTCATCGGAACCGTGCCGTGCCCGGTAATGAAGACGATCGGCAGACGGAAGCCCCGCTTCTGGAGCTCGGCCTGGAGTTCCAATCCGTCCAGCCCTGGCATTTCAACATCGAGAACCAGACATCCGGCGGCCGGCGAGGGCTTATCGTCGGCCAGTAACTCCTTCGCGCTGCCGAAGATCCTTCGCGCAAAGCCGTTGGTCATCAGCAGCCGGTTCAGCGCACGCTGGACCGAAGGGTCATCGTCGACAACAATAACTTCGGCAGGGGTTTCATCCGACATTTTTTGATCCTCCTGATGAGGCCTTAGGTTTTGCGGCAGAGCCAACCGGCAGATGAAGACGGAAGGTTGCACCATTTTCAAGGTTGGAATCGACGCTCAGCGAACCTCCGTGCGCCTCGATAATTGATCGGCAGATGGAAAGCCCAAGGCCCAGACCCTCCGGCTTGGTAGTGAAAAACGGTTCGAAGAGATGTTTGGCGATCTCCGGCTCGATCCCCGGGCCGTTGTCCGACACGGAAAGACTGACGCGCCCATCTGCTTCTTTATCTGTCTTAACCGTTACCAGTTTGGGCGGATAAGGGTTCTCACTCACCGACTCCAACGCATTGAGAAGAAAATTCAAGGCCACCTGCTGCAGCTGCACATGGTCCCCGTACACCGCGGGCAGATCCTCCGCAAGCTCCAGGCGAACGGCCGTCCCCTTGGACGCCGCATCCGTCTGCACCATCTGCACGGCATCTCTCGCCACCCGGTTCAGCTCAAGCGAGTTTAGTTCCGGGGGCTTGTTCCTGACCAGGTCGCGGATGCAGGCAACCACCTCCTGCGCGCGCTTGCTGTCAGCCACGATGTCTCCCAACGCCGCACGCACTTCCCCCAGGTCGGGAGGCTCTCCTTCGAGCAACTTTTGGGCCGCTTCGGCGTTGACCCGCATCGCCGCCAGCGGCTGGTTGATCTCATGGGCCAGGCTGTGACCCAGCTGTCCCACTGTCGAAACGCGTGAGATATGGGCCAGATGTTGGCGGTCTCGCGAAGACTGATCTTCCGCCTGCTTGCGTTTGAAAATGTTTTGGATCAGCAAAAATATGAGCAGGGTCTGGAGACAAATGAACGAAAAGATCCCGATGACCCACCATCGGAATTCTTCCCAGTGCGAATATTCCTTGAAACGGACGATGCTCCCCGGCGGGAGGGTGCTCTCCGCGATGCCCCAGCGCTTCAGCTCGCGCCAGTCGAACATGGCCGGGTTCTCGCGGATCACGGCAGGTTCGATCGCCGAGATGCTCTCCCCGGATAGCACCCGCAGGGCGAACTCCCCCGTCTTCTTCGCCATGGTTTCGATTTGAGTCATGCAGCCGCCGACACTTCCATAGCCCAAGGCCGTGTCGATAAAATTGAACAGCGGCACATTGGCCGCTTGCGACACCAGTTTCATAGTGGCCGCTGTAGAGAATATCCGACCGTCGACGTCTCTTTGAAAGCCGATATAGATGATGGCCGTTGAAGCCGGCAACCCGGACACGTTATCGAGCAGCCTGTTCAGGGGCAGGCCGGTCAGGTCGATCAACTCCAGCTCCCCTTCGTAATTCTGGAAGGCGCCTCGGAAAAGCGACAGCAAGTATTCATCAATCATGCTGGTGCCCGCCACGGCGGCAATCCGCTTAAGACCCGGTTGAACTCGGCGCGCCAGATCGATCGTGCCGACGATATCCAGCGTCAACGCCGTTCCAGTGACATCGCTCCGGTGCTCCAGCCGCTTGCCCCCGTGAGCCACCTCGCCGCAATAAACAACCGGTATTCCGGGAAAGATGGTGTCGCGCGTTCGAAGGACAAAACTCAAGCTGGAAGGCGCCACGGGAATGAGCAGATCAATTTTCATTCGGCTGAACTTTTCCCTCAGGAACTCAGCCAAATATTGTTGCCGAGACCCATCGGGAAAAAGATACAGGTCGAGACTTTCACCGAAAAGTGTAACTTCATTTTGACGGGTTTCGTCGAACTTGGATTTTAGTGCGTTGTAGATCGTCCGGTAGGCATGGGCCGTCCAGGCTTCTTCGGGAAAAACAACCAGAACGTTTTTGACTCCCGCAGCATGTAAGCCGCGGGCATGCAGCATGCAAATGCAGACGGCCAGTGCACAGAAGAAACAAACGCGTGCGGGCATGAAGGATAGGAAGGAAGAGCGCATGCTTTCCTGAACCCCGAACCCTTTAACCTGTGTGGTTACCGAGCTTCTATTATTTTTTTCTCACAAAGACAACATCGAACCGCTGCCCCATGGCCGCCTGGAAATAAACCCCGGCGAGCCGATCGCTGCGGGGATCGTAGGATAGCTCGTAAGTTGACCCCGGATAGCCGGCGTCGCGCAGCTCGATGAAGAGCGTGGCCGTGTCTCCGACAACAGACACTTCGGCCCTGGAGACGTTGATCGGCCGGGGATTCAGGTAGGCCGCCTCCACGCGTCCGTCGGACGCTATCCGGCGAATCGAGA
This sequence comes from uncultured Desulfatibacillum sp., assembly GCA_964512755.1. Lineage (GTDB taxonomy): Bacteria > Desulfobacterota > Desulfobacteria > Desulfobacterales > SpSt-501 > SpSt-501. The sequence continues at coordinate 9,096 of CAZEKN010000034.1, forward strand.
TGACATAGCCGCCGTCCGGCCGCACCCAGTCACCGATCAGCTTCGGCAGATCAACCTTCTCGGCAGCGGCCGAAGGGCTTTTTGCGGTTCCCGACCCGGACGATGAGGGCGAGCGTCCTTCCCAAAAGAAGTATGCCGTCGCCGTAAGCAACACCACGGCCGCAGGGATAATGTAAGAGGCCGCCTTCAGTTTGGATTTGACTGGAACCACCTTCTTGGCTCGTTTCGTTTTTGCCAACTTTATTTAGCCTCTTTGGAATTTTGAATTTTGAGATTGCTTCGAATTTCTTTTTGTATGGTTTCCAGCAGTTCATACCCGATGCGCTGGGAGGGATGCGCAGCGATCATTTTGGCTGCCATTTCTTCGGCCTGGGCGTACCTCCCGCGTTTGAAGTAAAAATCGGCCAGGGCGTACTGGAAATCAAGGCTTCCGGCATCGAGCGAGAGCGCCCGCTTCAAAGCGTCTTCCGCCTCGCGGTCCCGTTTTAAGACTTGGAGCAGAAGCCCGTAATTGTAGTGGACCCGAGCCCGGTCCGGCAAGCCGGTTGCCGCCTTTTCCAAATAAACCGCGGCCTCAGCGAACTTCTGCTGTTCGGCCAGCAGAAGCCCCAGCGAGTAGGCTGCGTCGTAGAGCTGGGGATGCGAAGCGACGACTTGTCTGAACAAGGCTTCGGCTTCGCGCTTCTGCCCCAGGCGGTCGTAGAGCATGGCGAGGTTCACCTTCGCCAGGTAGGATTGGTCGTCGATTTTCATCGCCGCCCGGTAGTTTTCGATTGCCGCCTGGGGCCGGTTCAACTCGACGTCGAGGTTTCCCAGGTTGAAGCGGCCGAAGACGAAGTCGCCCGAGTACTCCATGGCGCCGATGTACTCCTCAAGCACCCGCTCGAACACGCGGCGCTGGTCATCCGCGAGCAACCGGCTCGGCGGACCCGCCAATCGGGTTGCCGCCTCGATGCGGACGGCCTTGACCGGGTCGTAGAGCATGGGGGCGATCAGGCGGAGCAGATGCCCGGGGTCGGCCGACTGCAGATGGGACAGGGCCGTACGCCGGATTAAGGCTTCGCCGTCCATCAGTGCCCGGCCGAGGGCAGCGGCAGCGGTTTCTCCGGGATAGCCTGCCAACAATTCCAGCGCCGTGGCGCGCACGATCACGGGGTAGAGAGGATCTTCGGCCAAACGGACCAAACTTTCCTCAGCGCCCGGCTGCCGTTGGCGGCCTGCCTGGAGGACCTCGCCGTAATGGGGGCGCCGGCCGGGGCCGTACCACTTAGTGACGGTTTCGTCGGCCCAGCGGCTGGTCTTGTCGAAATGGCAGCGGATGCAGGCATCGGGCACGCCGAGCTTGACGCTGAGGTCCGGCCGGGGGATGCGGATGCTGTGGTCCAACCGGTAATGAACCCCCATGTAGTAGCGCCCGGGCATGTGACACTGGGTGCATTCCGCGCCGGTGCCGACCTCGAAAAGCACCTTTTTGCCGTCCGGCGACTTGATCGGGTCGCCCGTTTCGCCTTTTTTCTTGTGGAAGTGATGCGCCTTGGTGTCATACTCCGCTTCCCGGTGGCACTGCAGGCACAGGCCGTTGCCTTCCTTCACGCGCTTGATGCTGTGGACGTTGTGGCAGTCGCCGCAGCGCACGTCCCGCGCGTACATCTTGCTCTGCACGAACGAGGCGTACGCATACACCTCCTCCAGAATCTGGCCGTCGGCAAAATAGAGATCCGGGGTGAGCAGGCTCGGCAGCATGGTGTCGAGCAGGTCGGGCTCGATGTGGGTGTAATCCCCCAGGATCGCCCGGCGGGAATGGCATGGCGCGCACAACTCCACGGCTTCGCGGGATTTGAGCTTGGAGGTGCGCACGGGAAGATCGTAGTTTTCAACCGGCAGCCGCGCCATGTCCGGAAGCTCGGCCCACTTCACGTGCCGCGAGCCCGGGCCGTGGCAGGCCTCGCAGCCAACGTTGATGTCCGACCAGGTAGTCCGGTAGGTGTCGGTCTGGATGTTGTAGTTCTTCTTGAGGTTGGTCGAATGGCACGCGGCGCACATGCCGTTCCAGTTCTGGGCTGCGTTGGTCCAGTACAGCCAGTCCTTCGGGTCGATCGTCTGGTCCGGGTAGAGATGGTACCAGCGCTTGGCCTTCACGTCCCAAGCGATGGGCAGGCACTGCATGCGCCCCCCGGGAAACGGAATGAGATACTGTTGGAGCGGGTTCCAGCCGAAGGTGTGCGTGACTTCAAAATCTCCCATCTGCCCTGCCGGCCCCTGGGTGCGGACGAAGAATCTGCCGTCTTTGCGGTAGAAGCGCGAGACGACGCCCGCATGCTCGAAGGTCGCGTCGTTGAAATCGCCGCGCACGCTCGCTTCGCTCGCAACCTCCATGGCATGATAGTGATTGGAGCCTTTCCACAGTTCGTATTCCGGCTGGTGGCAGGACTTGCACTTCTCGCTGCCGACAAATTCAGCGGTGATGTCGGCGGCCCGTTTCTCCGAAACGGATTGGCGATAACCGTACTTGACCACGGAGAGCGGTATCGTAACAACGATTAGAAGAGTGGCGCTAAGCCCGATGAGTTTCCAACGGAGCATTTTCTATGGCTTTCCGGGAAATACCAGTTGCTCGGATTCAAACCCGCTGCGCTTGATCCTCCTGGAGGTATCCACCTTAACGACATGGTTCTCGATCGTGACCGGGAACATATCGAGTGCCCGCGGGGCCGGTGCGGAAATCACGCTGCCGGTGATGTCGAAGGCGGAGGCATGGCAGGGGCATAGGAACTTCTTCTCTTTCTCAACCCAGGGCACCGTGCATCCCAGATGGGTGCACTTGCAGGAAAGCGCCAACATCCCACCGTTGTCCATCCGCACGAGGTAAAACTGCCCACGCTGGAAGGCCGTGACGGTGCCGGTTGCAAACGATTCCACCGTCCCGGCCTGAACCACCGCACCCGCCTTGGAATCGTCGGTCTGGGGCCCGGATGGCCGTAGGAAGGAGACGGCTATCCAGAACAGTTCGACCAACGCTGCAAGACCGAGGACGCCCCAGAAAACGTTGAAGAAACGCCGCCGTGAAACTCCGCTGCCCGGCGGTGCTGCCGTTTCGACCCCAGCCGAAACCGGTCGGCTTTTCTTGGATTTAGATGGTCTCGAATTCATCTGAAAACCCAGCCCAGTTTCATGCCTTCCACCCGGAAGAAAATGCATATCACCGTCAGCTCGACAAGACCCACCGCCAGGAAAACAAACACGGCCTGGATCGCTTCCGGTCGAGCGGCTCGAAAAACCTTCGTTAAGACGACATAGAGACCGGCCAGCATAATCAGGAGCAAAGCGGTGGGAATCAGACCATTGAGGACGACCGGGGGCCAGCCGATCATCCAGTCGGCGAGATCGATCACATACTCGCCCAGGATGACCGCCAGCGAAGTGATCAGGCCGGCCGCCGCAGCGGCGAAGACGGACGTTCGCCGGCCGACCGTCGAGGCAAACCAGATTCCGGCAGTTTCCTCTCCGCCAGCCAGGTAGGGCAGAATGAAGAAAGCCCCCAGCGCCGCGCCCAGCACGATCAGCCAGGTGAAGGTCGGGTGGAAGTGCACCAGCATTTCCTGCACGCCTGCAAAATACCAAGGGGCTTTGGTGGGATTGGGGCTCAGGCCGGGATTGGCCGGCGCACCCAGCGGGGCATCGAAGAGCAACGCCACCGCCGACACGATGGCGACAGCGCTCAACGCCACGGCTGCCTCGCGCAGCAAGAGATGGGGGTTGCTGGGGATCGCAACCGGCTTCTCGTCGGGCGTCTCTCCGGGCGATCGCGGGACCACCAGCCCACCGGCCTTGCGCACCCGCCAGAAATGGTAAGCCATCAAAGAGACCATGGCCGCGGGCACTACGGCCGTGTGGAGAGCAAAGAAGTTGCGCAGGGTGGCGGCCCCGATCTGAGGCCCTCCCATCACCCACTGCTGCAATAACCCGCCGATGCCGGGAATATACTCCAGCATGCCTAAACAGATGGTGGTGGCCCAGTAGGCGAGTTGGTCCCAGGGCAGGAGATAACCGGTGAGATTGGCCGCCAGCGTCAGGAAAAAGAGGCTCAGCCCGATAACCCAGTTCACCCGCCGCGGCGGTCGAAACGCACCCGTGAAGAACACCCGCAAACCGTGCAAGCAAAGGATGCCCACCAGAAAGTTGGCGCACCAATAATGGATGTTGCGAATGAACTGCCCGAAGGGGTATTGGGCCTGTAAGCGAATCAGCGAATCATAAGCCTGGGTTGGAAACGGCTCGTAGGCGAACTTCAAGAGGATGCCGGTGAAAAGCTGAAGGCTCACCAGTACTACGGCCGTACCGCCCAGACCGAAGGTCAGCGTGAACCGAAGCGTCTTCTCCGTCACCAGGCGAGGGCGGATGTGGAACACAAACGTCTTGAACATCCGAAATGGTGTGCTGGGCTCCTCCTGATGAGAACGCGAGACGAAAAAAGCATACACGTTGCGGATCGTTTTGGCCATGGCAGCACTGTTTTTTCCACCCTTCTCAGGGGACTTCGTATGACTTTGGTCGTGAGCACACCTTACATATGGAACTCCTGAAAATTTTTCAACAACTCAAATTTATACTGCGTGCCTTAATCTGAATATCGACATGAAGCCAAGAGCGTTTGGATTAAAAGATCAAAGGTGCCGGTCTATGAAATTGCAGATTGGGTATCGGTTGACGCGTTTTTTTAATCAATAGAAACCTGGATGTCTTGCAGGCGGTGTTATGGCTTGATATT
>CAZEKN010000035.1:0-13818 GCA_964512755.1 uncultured Desulfatibacillum sp.
TCACGGCGGCGGTGATCTGCGAGCCCCAGGACGGGATGATCTGCACCTCCCAGAAAGGCGCATTGCGCGCTCACTTTGCAGTCGCCGGAAAAATGAGCCACGGCGCCATGCCCTTGGCCGGCCTGAACACGGCGCCCGCCGTGGCCGACCTGATCCGCGAGCTGCATGCCCTGGAGTGCGCCGCCGTCAAGGACCTCGGCCGCGACCCCCACCTCGGCTGGCCGAGCTTCACGCCGACCGTGGTCCAGGCGCCCTCGGGAGGAGCAGCCCAGCTCAACGTGATGCCGGGCGAAGCGCGGGTGCTGGTCGACATCCGCACGATTCCGGCCCAGTCGCATTCCGACATCACCGCGGCGCTGCGCCGCCTCGCCGCCGATGTGCAGACGCGGGCCCGGGCGCATTACTGCGACTACGACCGCCTGCTGGGGCTCGAACGCTGCCGGGATCTGACCGTCGGCTTGGACATTCTGACCGACCGGCCCTGCACCCGCACGAGTCCGGATGACCCGGTGGTGCGGGCCGCCGACTGGGCCACCCGAATCGTCAGCGGGCGGGAGCCGGTATACGGCGGCGTGCCAGGGGCGACCGACGGGACGTTCCTGTGGTCCGTCAAGCATATCCCGATCGTCACCATGGGAGCCGGGGACCGGGAGGTTCCGCACCAGAAGGACGAATGGGTCGATCTCGATCAGCTGGTCTCAACCGTGAAAATATACGCCTTGATCGCGTTGCACTACCTGGCGTCAGAGGCCGCGGCGTGACCGCCTGCCTGCTATGCATCGAGAATCTCTCGGTCGCCTTCCACACGCCGGAAGGCACGGCAAGGGCCGTGGATCGCGTGAGTTTCAGCCTGAACAGGGGCGAAACCCTGGGGGTGGTGGGCGAGTCGGGCTGCGGCAAGAGTGTTACCTCGCTCAGCATCCTCGGCCTCATCCCCTCCCCGCCGGGAACCATCGAGTCCGGCTGCATCCGGTTCGAGGACCGCAACCTCCTGGAACTCGACCCCGAGGCCCTGCGCCGCCTGCGCGGGCGAGACATTTCGATGATTTTTCAGGAGCCGATGACCTCCCTCAACCCCGTGATCCCTATCGGCCGCCAGGTCGCCGAACCGCTCATGGTTCACCAGGGACTGAGCCGGAGCGCGGCCCTGACCCAGGCCGGAGAATGGCTGGACCGGGTCAAAATCCCGGCGGCCCGCCGTCGGCTGCAGGACTATCCCCACCAGCTCTCGGGCGGCATGCGCCAGCGCGTCATGATCGCCATGGCCATGGTGTGCCGGCCGAAGCTGCTCATCGCCGACGAACCGACGACGGCGCTCGATGTCAGCATCCAGGCCCAGATTCTATCTTTGATGTTGGACCTCAAGAACGAAATGGGCATGTCGCTGCTGCTGATCACGCACAACCTGGGCGTGGTGGCGCAGACGGCGTCCCGGGTGGTTGTCATGTATGCCGGGCAAGTGGTCGAAGAGGCCTCTGCGCCGGATCTTTTCGATCGTCCCTTCCACCCTTACACCCAGGGCCTGCTGCGGTCCATGCCGCGGTTGGGTGCGCGCCGATCCGGCGACGGGGAACGGTTGAGGGAAATCCCCGGGATCGTGCCAGCGATCACCGAAACCATCGCCGGGTGCCGGTTCGCCCCGCGCTGCCCGCACGCCTTCGAACACTGCAGCGGGCAGGCGCCGGATCTTTTTTCCGTGAGCGACGATCAGCGCGCGCGCTGCTGGCTCAGGCACTTCCCGGAACGGAGGCGCGCCGATGCCTGAAGCGCCCCTGCTGCAGGTAACCGATCTGGTCAAGCATTTTCCGCTGGGCGGGGGGGTGCTGGCCCGGCCGCACGCCTGGGTGCAGGCGGTCAATGGCGTTTCATTTACGGTCGGCCGCGGGGAAAGCTTTGGGCTGGTCGGCGAGTCCGGCTGCGGGAAAACCACGGTCGGCCGCATGGTCCTCCGGCTGATCGAACCCACGGACGGCCGGATCGAGTTCGACGGCCAGAATATCCTGCAATTGTCGCGCCGGGAGTTTGCCGGGATGCGCCGCCGCATGCAGATCATTTTTCAGGATCCTTACTCGAGCCTGGATCCCCGCATGACGGTGGAGCAGATCGTCAGCGAACCCCTGCGTGCCGACCGCCGCACCGGACGCCGCGAGCGAAGCGAAGTCGCGGCCGGTCTTCTCGACAAGGTCGGCCTGCGCGCCGCCGATCTGGGCAAATTTCCCCATGAGTTCTCCGGCGGCCAGCGCCAGCGCATCGGTATCGCCCGCGCCCTGTGCGCGCGTCCGGAGCTGATCGTGGCGGATGAACCCGTCAGCGCCCTGGATGTTTCGATCCAGGCCCAGGTCATCAACCTGCTGCGGGACCTCCAGCAGGAATTCGGGCTGTCCTATATCTTTATCTCCCATGACTTGAGCGTGGTCGAGCACATCTGCAGCCGAATCGCCGTGATGTACCTCGGCTCGATCGTCGAGCTGGCATCGGCCGAGCGCTTCAGCCGCGAACCGCGCCACCCTTACACCGCGGCCCTGCTAGCGGCCGTGCCCCTACCCGACCCCCACCGCCCCAGCACGGCCATGCCCCTGGAGGGAGACGTCCCCAATCCCATCGATCCGCCCTCCGGCTGCCCGTTTCACCCGCGCTGCCGACATGTTTTTGAGCGCTGCCCCATCGAGAAACCGCCGTTGCGACCGGCAGCGGATGGGCATCTGGTGGCATGCTGGCTGAACGCTGGGCGCGGACTGGAGTGAAAATCATATCTTGAACAGCTCCAGCGGTTCCGGCAGCTTCGCGTTGGCTTCGCGCAGTTTCTCTTCGGAGCCGATCACCGCCACGGAACATTGATTCAGGCCGCAGCCGAAATACTGCTCGGCAGCAGTCATCACTTCGCGCCGGCTCAAGGCGATCAGCCGCTGCTTGAAGCGTTCGCGGATGGCGTCGGACAGCCCGATGACCCTGCGAAAGAAAGCCTTGCGGGCGGCCGGCCCCGGGGGGTCCGGCTTGTCGATTTCCGAACAGACCTGGAGGATGGCCTCTTTGACATCGGTCTCGCTGAACCCTCCGCCGCGCAGAAAACCGAACGCTCCGTCGAACACATTCAAGGTGGCGACGATGTGAGGGTCGCGGTAGGACGCCAGGCTGAAGACGCCGTCCTCGGAGCTGTAAAGCGCAAACCCCCCATAAGCCCCTCCTTTTTCGCGGATCTCGCGGTGAAGGTAGAGGGAACGCAGCAGCTTGGCGATCACTGCCAGGGCGGCGGAGTCCGCATGCTCCAGGCGCACGGTTGGAAAAGCGGCTGCAACGAAGTTCACCGCCGACTCGGTGCTCCAACCCTCCCGCAACCGGTCTCCGGGAAACCCGTTCTCCGGGCCGGCCGGCGTTTCGGCAGCCCCCCCGCCAATGGCGCTCAAGGTGCTCCCCGCCAATTCGCCGGCGCGCGTGACCGCGGCGCGCTCGCCGACGACCGCCATCTGAAAACGGGAACGGTCCCACACGGTTGAACCGACCCGCGCGAGATCCCCCACCAGTTCGCCCAGACGGGCGTCCGAAAGGTCCTCGAGCAGCCGTTTGACGTCCTTCAGCTGGTGGACGCCGCTCCAGTCCTCGCTCAAGGCCCGCGCCCGGGAAAAACGGCGCGCCGCCAGCGACATCGCCAGGCGATGACCGTTTTGGACGACCATCCCCTCCAGCCCGGCCCGATACTCGAGCAGCAAGGTCCTCAAGCGGCCGGTATCCGAAAAAACGGATTCGCCCAGCAGCTCCGCCAGGATGTCGAACATCGGATCGAGGTTGCGAACGAGACTCTTGGACGTGAGCGCCACCAGCGGCAGGCAACGAGCGCTGTCGCCGAATCCGGTGCGCGGATTCGCTGAAAGCCCCACGCCACCGGTGAAGGCATCGATGCGCTGCGCCATCTCACTGAAATTGCGGCGGGCGGTGCCCATGCGCGAGAAGGCGTGGCAGAAAAACGGCACCCGGCCGATCAAGGGCTCGGGAAGCCCGCTGCACTCGGCGGCAGCGGCAACGTAGACGATCCCGGAGGTGGCCTGTTCGAAATAGCTGACCGGCCGGCGCGAGTCGGCATCGGTTGCCGAAATCTTCTCGACATCCGGCGGGATGTCCTCGCGTTCAAGAGTCGGCAGGCAGTCGAGGGGCTCGTCGGCCTCCTGCAGACGCCGCAGGGCGTCGGCATCCCTCCGCAATTGCTCGACCGCATCGGTGCTTAGCCCCCGACGAATCTGCTCCAGCTTTTCCCGTTCGCGCCGGGCCTCGCGTTCGGCCATATCCGGATCAGGTGAAAGGGTCAACCGCAAGCGGTGGGGATTATCCAGAAACGTGCAGGTCAACTGCTGCTCGAAGAAACGGCCCTGCGCCATGCGATGGCGGATTTCCGCCAGATCCGCGTCGAATTTCAACACGCGCAGCGGGTCCCCTCCGTGAATCCAGGTACTGCTGACGGCCAGAAGCAGCCGGAGGCCGTAAGGGTAAGGAGTGTTGGTGATCTCACGACGGTGGAATTCCAGTTGATGGATCGCGGATTCGATCAGCTCCGGGTCGATGCCGTTTTCAGCCAACCCCCGCAGCACATCGAATATGATGCGTTCGACATCGTCGGCAGCCCCGCGCTCCACGTCCTTTAGTCCGACGGTAAAATGCGTATCCCGGTTCTCAGCGTCATAGCCGCTGCCGTCGCATAACGCCGATCCCAGGCCGGAGTCGATCAGGGCCTTGCGCAGCGGCGAGCCGGCGTTTCCGATCAGAATCTGCTCGAGCAGAGACAGGCAGAGCACCTGCAGCGTATCGCGGTTATCGCTGGTCAGCCAGGCCACACAGGCTTGATGCTTCTTCGCTGGATCTTCCCCGCGGCCGAACGGGTACGTGAAAGCGGCGGTGCGCGGTTCATCCCACCGCGGCTGGGGCATGACATCGGTGTCGGGGTCGATGGCCTCAAACCGCTGCAACACGGTCTTTTCGATAAATGCCAGGTGCTCGGTGAGCGGCAGATCGCCATAGGAAAAAAAATAGGCGTTGCTGGGATGATAATGGCGGCGATGGAATTCTTTGAGCTGGGCGTAGGTCAGGGACGGGATGTCGGCGGGATCGCCGCCGGAGTTGTGGGCGTAGGTGGTGTCCGGATAAAGTGCTTTGAGAATAGAACGCGCCATAATTTGATCGGGGGACGACATCGCCCCTTTCATCTCGTTGTAGACGACCCCCTTGCACTCCAGGCGCTCGTTCGCTGCGTCCCCCGCTCCGATTTCCAGCCGGTGGCCCTCCTGCTTGAAGCTGAGTTCTTCCAGCTTCGGAAAGAAAGCGGCGTCCAAATACACGTCCATCAGGTTGAAGAAATCTTTTCGATTCTGAGTGGCAAACGGATACATGGTCCAGTCCGAAGCCGTAAAGGCATTCATAAACGTGCTCAGACTGCGCTTCAGCATCGAAAAAAAAGGATCCCGCACCGGAAACCGCTCCGACCCGCAGAGCACGACGTGCTCGAGGATGTGGGCCACACCGGTAGAGTCCCGCGGCACGGTTTTAAACAGCACGCCGAAAACGTTCTCCCGGTCCGGACGGCTGATGTGGATATGCCGTGCACCGGTGCGCGGGTGCAGCAGCTCGTAGAAAACGGCATGGATTTCCGGCAGGGACTCCACGCGGAGCGTCTGGTAACCGTGAAGGGCTTCGCCGGCCGTCACGGCGGGCGCAGGGGCGTGCGGATGCGGATTCATGGCGATCCTCGTCGGAAGATAGTGAAAAAGGAAAGCTTGAGCTGTGTTAAGCGATGATGCCGCGACACTTCAAAACTACGTCGCGGCACCGTCATCTGAAGGCCGGTGGTGGAACGCTGAATGATGGCTGCGGCCCTATATGGCAATGTAGACGCCGCGGCTGTGCCGTTTGATCTTGCCGAGTTTGTGCAGACGGAAAATGGTATTGCGGATTTTCTTGTCGACGAAACCGGTTTTGGTCTGGATGTCGGCAAACTTGAGACCCTGCTTGGAACGCTTGATCACATCCAATACGGCGTCGGTCGCAGGCATGGCTGCCCGCGGCCGCGAAGACCGGGTCCGCGAGTTCGCCGTGGCGGCGGTCAGCAGGCTTTCCAGCCGGTCCAATCGGACCATCAGCTTTTCTACGTCGCGCTTGGTTGGGATCTCGTAGCTGTGCATGAAGAATTTCACCATGGCATCAAAACTGATGGATTTGCCCTTTTTTCTAGGCATGGACGTCCTCCTGTCCTTTCGCTTGAAGTAATTGACGGCATAAGTAATATGGCGGAAGCTAATGGATAAATAAAAGAAAGTCAAGCCGCGCAGCGGTGGATTAGGAATTCGTTCGGCGGAATCGATTGCTCCGCAGTCTTTTTCCTGCTACGCTGTTTGGAACAGCTGGGCGGTGTTTCCACGCCGTCCGGCATCCAAGTTCTTCGGACAGCCGGCGCCCGGGCGCCGGCGTTGAAGGGTCCCATTGAGATCGCCCCAACTTCTCTGCCGACTCCACGACCTGCATCCCCGGAAACAGTTGGGGCAGAACTTCCTCGCCGACCCGGCTACCGCTCAGGCCATCATCGATCGTGCGGGGGTTCAGCCGGATGACATCGTCGTCGAGATCGGCCCCGGGCTGGGCGCCCTGACCATTCCCTTGGCGCGAGCGGCGCGAACCGTCATCGCGATCGAGAAGGACCGCAGGCTTGCATGCATCCTGCGCGAGGAGCTCACCGGCGCCGGAGTCGCCAACGTCGAGGTGATGGAAGCCGACGTGCTGGCCATCGCCCTGGACGGGCTGGCTCCCGAAGCCGGCCGCCCCCTCACGGTCTTCGGCAATCTGCCGTATAACATCTCTTCTCAAATCGTCATCCAACTCATCGCGGCGCGCCGGCGGATTCCGCGGGCGGTGCTCATGTTCCAGAAAGAGCTGGCCGCCCGTCTGAAGGCCGCCCCCGGAAGCAGAGACTACGGCCGCATCACCGCCATGCTGCGCTACTGCGCCGAGGCCCGTCGACTCGCGGTCGTGGGCCCCTCGCGGTTTTTCCCGCCACCTAAGATCGACTCAGAAGTGCTGGAGATCTGCTTCCGCCCGCCGCCCCTTGAACCGGCGCATGATGAAGACCGATTGTTTCAGCTGATCGCCGCCGCGTTCGGCCAGCGGCGCAAAACCTTGAAAAATGCGCTCACGGCTTCCGGGCTTCCGTTTCGGCCCCAGGCGATCGTCCCGGCGTTGATGCAAGCAGGGATCGACCCGGCTCGACGGGCGGAGACCCTCTCCCCCGAGGAATTCATAGCCTTGGAGATCAGCCTGCATCGGATGGCATCCGATTCGGACGCCATGCAGTCCCCCGGATGCGTTCGGAATTGCCCTTGACCCCTGTAGGCGTTTGGGCTACCCTGATGGCATACGAGCGCAGAAGGAGGACGACATGGCAATCAAAGTTCTGATCAAACGGCGAGTTCCTCTGGAGAAGGCGCGCGAAACGATCACGCTCTTCAGGCAGCTGCGGATCCTGGCCACGGCGCAGGAGGGATACATTTCCGGAGAAACCCTGCGCAGCCTCGAGAAGCCTGAGGAGTTTATCGTGATCAGCGCCTGGCAATCTTCGCAGGACTGGAAGAACTGGCTGGCCAGCGCGCAGCGCAGGGAAATCCAGTCCAAGATCGACCTGCTGCTGGGCGGTGAAACCACCTATGACATTTACCACTATGGCTTCAAAGCCTAACATCTACGCAGCGCCGCTCGGCGCGGCCCTGCGTAGATTTTTGTTCTGGCGGACCCCCCACACCCGTGTGAACGTTTTTTCCGGGTTGAAACCGGAACAGCCTGCCGCAGGTCAACGCGGGTTCAGCGGAGGGTGTTCATATCGCTTCCGCGATCGATACGGTCCGGTCCCCCAACATCCGGACGTAACTGCCCTTCTCGTTGTCATACCAGCCGTAGATAACCGCCTGGGTTACCGGAATGCGTACCACCACGCTTTTCAGGGAGGTGAGCCAGCCGGGGTCCATGCCCGGCACCTTGGCGAGATCGAAACAGGCCTCGGCCGTGCGGGTGTGGGTTTCCGCGCTTTCGATGATGGCCGCCGCGCGCGGCATTCCGATGATATCCGTTGAAACATTCTGCTGCTCGGAATACATCAGATACCCGTTGGGGCTGACGGCCGCCGCTTGCCGGTAGATCGCATTGATCGTTGCCCGGTCGATTCGACCGGCGGCGGTTTCTTCCTGCAGATTGATCACCAGAATGATGAGCGATCCCGTACTGGTGGGAATGCGGACGGATTCAGCGATGAAGGGGATGTCCCTCATTTCCGGGATCACCAGCCGCAGCGCATTGGCGGCACCCGTGGATGTCAGGATGATGTTGTTCATGATGCTGCGGCTCTTGCGCAAGTCGCTTTTCCCGGCCTCCGGCAGACGGTCTAGTACCTCCTGAGAACTCGTCGCTGCGTGCACGGTGGCCATCGATGCCGATAGAATCCGTTTGGCCCCGAACGCGTCGATGAGCGGACGCATCATATGAGCCAGGCAAGTGGTGGTGCAGGAAGCGCCGGAGATGATCCGATGCTGCCGCGGGTCGTAGTCGTTGCCGTTGATCCCCATGACGGTGGTGACGGCATCGTCCGGGACGGCGGCGGTCTTGTCCTTGATCTTGAACGGCGCCGAGACCACCACCTTTTCGGCACCCGCCAGCAAATGCCCGCGCACCGATCCCCTGGGATCTTCCGGCCCGACGGTGGGATCGAGGAATTGGCCGGTGGTGTCCACCACCAGCCGGACACCGTATGCGCCCCATCCGATGTCCGCCGGATTGCGCTTTTCACGCAGAAAGCGGACCGGCAGCCCGTCGATCCGAAGTGTTCCGGTTTTCTCGTCGATGTCCGTAATCACCGGTCGGGCCTGGTGCCCGTATAAGTACCCATGCAGCCAACCATACGTCGAGTCTCGCTCGACATAGTGCGCGACGTCCGCCAGCGACTTTCCGGCCGCCCGCCCGAGATTGACCACGACCTCCCCGAAGGCCTTGCGCGCCACGTGGTGCCAGAGCGTCAGCTTCCCGATGCGGCCAAGGCCGTTGATGCCCAGTTTGAGTCCTGAATCGGATAATTCTGCCATGAAGGTCCTCCCCTTTCTGCTTCGCTCCCGGCAGGCTCACGGATCGGCGCATCCGCCCCGGGAGACATTGAGTCATGCTTCCCGCAGCTTGATAACTCCCCGATACACCGATCCCTCATGACCGTTAATGCTGAGGTGGTCACCGGTCTTCAGCACCGCCGAGGGGAACCGGCATTGCTTTTCGCGTTCGCTGCACTCCAGGCTGCCACACCCGACCACGCAGGTTTTCCCGAGCCGATGCGCCACGACGGCCGCATGGGAGGTCAGGCCGCCGCGGGCAGTCAGCAGGCCGTCGGCCGCGTTGATTTCGCGGATGTCGTCGGGAACCGTGTCCATGCGGGCCAGAATGAGGTGCGTGGCCGGCTCCCGCTGCCGCCAAGTCTCGATCTCATCGAGGCTGAAAACCAGCCGGCCGGACATCGCGCCCCCGCTGACCCCGATGCCGTGCCCCAGCAGGCGGTCGTGGGGCGGTACCTCCAGGTCGAAGGCAAGCACCTTCGGGCTTTCGCGGATGGCCATGTCCCGGGTCTGCAGCATGTACAGATCGGCAGCGGCGGGGCTCTCGAAGGTGAACTCGATCTCCTGGGGACTCCAGCCGTGGTCGTCGATGAGCACGTGAGCCCAGCGCTGCAATTCGCGATAGATTTCCGGAAAGTGCGTTTCCAGGGTGACATCGGTCTCGCGCATTTCGATTTCCTGCTGAAAAAGCGAGATCGGCATCGTGCGCACCAGTCCGGAGACGACGTCTTCTCCCTGGTTGGCGGTGGTGAAGTCCCCCCACAGCTTCAGCACGTCTCGGGCCCAACGCGGGTTGTGCGTGAAAATCACTCCGGTCCCGGATTCGGATGACAAGTTTCCGTACACCATGGCCTGTATGGCGATCGCCGTGCCCCAGTCGTCCGAGATTCCCATGATGCGCCGGTAGGCCAACGCTTTCGGAGACTCCCAGGATGCCAGCACCCGACGGATCGCCATCAGCAGCTGCTCGAAGGGCGAGTCGATGACTTCCACTCCCGCCGCTTCGATCAGCCGCCGGTAGGCGAGCGCCACCTCCCGCATTTGTTCGCCGGAGAAATGCCGTTTCAGAGGGATCCCGAGCCGCTGTTTAAAGCGGTCGATCACGGCATCGAAGTCGTCGCGGGTCAGGTCGTGGGCCATGCCGTAATTCTGGAGAAACCGTCGGTAGTTGTCCCAGGCGAACCAGGCGTTGCCGGACCGGGCCGCCACACCGGCCGTGATCTCCTGGTTGTTGCCGACATCCAGCAGCGTGTCCATCATCCCGGGCTGGGAGATGGAGGATCCGCTGCGCACCGACAGGAGCAGCGGATGAGCGGGATCGCCGAAGATCTTGCCCGTGGCCTGCTCCAGCCCGCGCAGGTGGTGAATGATCTGCTCGTGAAAATTGTGCTGCGCCGGCGCATAGCTTTCGATCACCTCGCGGCAGCGGAAGACCTCGGTGGTCACAATGAAGCCGGGAGGCACCCGAAACCCCAGGCTCTTCAGCTTGACCAAATTGAAGCCTTTGGTGCCGAGATGAATGACGCCGATCTCGCGCTCGCACGGCGAATCGATCGTCACCAGGCTGGCCTGCGGGTCGTAGAGCAGGAGCTTCTGGAGCTTGTCCTTGGGCAGTTTGTAGGACTGCTGGAAGAGGGTATTCAAAATCCGACCCAAGAACAAATCCAGCTGCTGGAGGCCGAGCGAAGCGGCGATGTGATCGCGAAAAAATATTTCCGCGATGCGATGGTTGAGCCGATCGCGGTCTTCCAGAGGCTCTCGCGGGAGGTATTTCGGCAGGATATGGTCGATCGCGAGCTGGGGCAGGATGCGATTCAGGTTCGCTCCGTGCACGTTGTTGAAATGGTCCTTGATGATGTTCTGAACGGCCTGCGCGAAGCCTTTGAAAATATCCAGATATTGGGTCAATGTGAACCCCTTGACCGCCAGCGAATCCCTTAGAAATTCCAGCTGGCACTCGAATTCCGCCGATCGGATGCCGTCCAGCCGAAGGGCCTGGTCGAAACGCTGCAGGGCCTGGTAAATCTGGGCCAAGGTGGCCTTGGTGATCAGGGTCAAATCAATGTCGCGAATAAGGCCCTCGAAGAGCACGTTCACCATCGCTTCCAGGCGAAGCGTCAGCCCGAGGCAGTCGAACTTCATTTCATGGTAGCTGCCATACATGGACGGGATGTCGATCGTGATGTGCCGCTTCTGGTAGATGTCCTCCCGGATTTCATAGAAGGCATCCGAGGTGATGACGGCTTTCAGGGTACCGAGGTAGCCCAGTATCCGCGCCAGCCGCCGGTTCGAATCGACTTCGCTCAGCGCCTGCTCCAGGCAGCTCAGCTCCGGCAGCGCCTCGGGGCGCAGCTGGGCCAGGTAGTTCTCCAACTCCACGATGCCGAGCCGGTACTTCTGATGCAGCAGTTTGTAGAATTCCACCGCCAGATGAAACCGCTCCATATCGGCGCCGGAAACCCCCGGAATGAAACCCAGCCGAGATGAGATCTCCTCCGGTTTTAACGCCAGCAGGTCATCGGGAATGCGCACGCCCTTCTTCACCAGGCGCTGCATCACCCGGTGAAGCCCCTTGACATAAGGGCCCCGCGAATCGATCTGTTCGAAAATCGCCGGCGGAACAAACAGCGCCAGCCCTTCCTTGTCTTGGGTCTTCCAGAACTCGAACGTCGCCTCCAGGAAAGGAATGATCTGATTGCTGCTTTCGACATGGCTTTGCTTGCGCAGGAAATGGACCAGTACATCCCGTCGTTGCGAGAGTTCATCGATGCGGGTGGAGACATCCCGCAGCCGGCCCTCGGCACCGATATCGTTGAAGAACACCGGGCACAACCGGGAGAACTGTTTCACCAAATAATAAACGGGATTGACCGGGCTGTTGAGCAGCCCGGTGACGTCCCGCGGAAAGAGGTCGATGTCGCGGATCAGCACCCCGCAGAGCGACAGATGGATAATCAGGGCTGAAAACAGCCGGGTCGAACGCCTCGGGTTCAGCTTGATCAACTCGAGCCAAGTGCGGATGTTCATCAGGTGGGCGCTGTTCGACTTGATGCGCCATTCGTCATCCACTCCCTGCACGGCGGGCGCCTGAAAGCCGAAATCGATGAGGGCATCGATGAAAAAATTCACCAGGTCGATGTCATCGGTCTTATAAACCCCTCGTCCCATGTTGAGCACACAGGTGAGGGCCGTCGCCGGGTAGCTCTGGGAGCGCTCCTTGAGGATCGAAAAGGTCTTGTGGATCAACTGCTGGATGTTGCGGTAATTCTCGTTGACGATGATCCAAGTCAGGGTCTGGTTGATCTCCCTCAGAGTCTCTTCATGAATCATCGCCAGCCCCGCGATATTCATTATCTGGAAGAGAAAGATCAACTTGAGGTGCTGGTCCCGGCCCCTGGCCGTCCCGCGTTCCAGCAGCTGCTGGGGGATTTTTTTGTAGGCATCGACGAAATGGTTGAACCCGGGCAAGGCCAGCAGGCGTTCCGCGGCCTCAGACGAATCCGGGTCGGTCGAAGACACAACCCGGTTCAGGGCGGTTTGCCATTCTTCGATCCGGCGGTGGGAAATCGCTTGAAAAAGATCATCGCAGGTCCCGCCCCTCCCGAATTCAGAGGCCTCCCGACCGCATGCGCTTTCCGGATCGCTCTCGCTCAACCAGTAGGCATAGGTGCGCTCCAGGTACCGGGCAAGCAGACGATTGAGCGGAGCAAAAAACCCATCGCGGGCGGCCGCCGTTCGTTGCATGAAGGCAGCGACCAGGCGGGCTGTCGGGTGATAGCTTCGAACCACCAGATCGAAGGCCTCCTCCGGTAGTTGCTGCAACTGCTCGCACCCATGGTTGACGACTGGACGGAACCGCTCGAAGTCGGCGCCGGAATCCCGAACGATCGTCTGCAGGTACAACAGCAAGTTATCGACCGCGGCGCCCTTTACCTCCTCCGTTTTGGCCGAGTAAACGGCTGCGATGAGGATTTCCGTTATCCGTCGGGACGCGTCCGGTCCGCTCGGGTGCTGTCGGAAGAGGTGAAAGTAGTCGAGAGAGTATTTGCGTGCTTCCGTGACGATAAAGCGCCAATTGAGATAAGGGTGGGATAGCTCTTCGAGAAAGGTGTTTAGCCCCTCCATCAAGCCGTAATACTTGTTCATGACATCCTGAAGCACGGCGTACTTCGGATCGACCACGACATCGACATGGTAATCGGCCAGATTGACTTCAAGTGCTCGGGATTTGGGCTTGGAAGTTGAATCCATGCAGCGCGTTCCGTTCCGCCGAAGCGGGCTGTTTGCTTTCGACACTCAGCGCAAAGCGAGGTGGCGATGGGATGCGGCCCACCGAGGGCGGTCGTGGCGGAGCGTCGCTCCCGAAAAGGCGGATCCCCGGCCTCCTCAAGTAGTGTATCAGATGGGGCCTGGCGTGACAAGGTTTTGGGGGACGTTGCGGCATACACCGAGCGGCGCGCAAGGTGCCCATGGAGCAGGACAACCATCGGACGGTGAGGTGGGTTGGACCGCCCGGCGCCGAAATCGGATTTAAGAAGGCATTTCCCGGGAAAGGCCGATCAATCGGTACACCACCATCCCGGCCAGCCAGGCGATGTCCTCGGGGGAGAGCATCCGTTCGATGCTGCGATCAAACAGAATGGTGGCCTCGGCCGGGAACTCATCGTCGCCGGCGTGCAGGATCAGGCGCACCGGCACT
>CAZEKN010000036.1:0-13769 GCA_964512755.1 uncultured Desulfatibacillum sp.
TGAGGAGCGACTGGAACGACATCATAGGGAAGTTCGCCGAGAAGGGGCGCGGGGGCATAGATATCGGGGGGTGTTTCAGAAAGATGGATCGGAGATCCGATGACCTTGATCCGGCCCGCCACAGGGTGCTCAACCTCTCGGATCATCTGGCGCGCATCGGCGATGTGAGGGTCTTCGACCACCTCCTTGACTGTATAAAGCGGCGCGCAAGGTATGGTCTTGGACAAAAGAAAATCGACGACCTCCCGAACCGATCGGGTCCCCGTCCATTCCTCTACAATACGTTTTACCTCAACATGCGCTTTGACGCGGTCATAGTTGTCTTTGTACGTTTGGTCTTTCAGCAGATGATTGGTTCCGATGGCTTCGCAAAAAACCTCCCACAATTTGTTGTTGCCGACTGCAATAACGACCCAGCCGTCTTCGGCCTTGAATGTATCGTAAGGATAAATGAACTCGTAGCGGTTGCCGGTCCTCTGCGGGATTCTTTTTTCAACCAGATAGATCTGGATGATCGTCTCCATCGCCGAAACAACGGAATCCACCAGAGCGATATCCACTTTTTGCCCCGAGCCGCCGTTACGGGCGGCGATGAGGCTGCTCAAAATACCGATACAGGCGCAGAGCCCTGCAAGGATGTCGGCGATCGCGGTGCCGGTTCTGGAGGGTGGGCCATCCGGCCAGCCCGTCACGCTCATGATGCCGCCCATGGCCTGGCCGATGATGTCGTAGCCGGGGAGATCCCGGTAAGGTCCGGATTGGCCGAAACCGGATATCGAGGAATAAACCAGGTTGGGGTTGATTGCCTTGAGTTGGTCGTAACCGACTCCAAGATCGTCCAATGTTCCGGGCCTGAAGTTTTCAATCAGCACATCGGAGTGTTTAACCAGATCCAAGAAAACGTTCTTGCCTTCAGCGGTCTTCAGGTTCAGTGTCAGGCTCTTCTTGTTCCGGTTGAGGTTCATGAAGTAGGCGCTCTCGGTTCCAATAAACGGAGGGTATTTTCGCGAATCGTCCCCATGACCGGGAACTTCAATCTTGATGATTTCTGCCCCCATGTCTCCCAGCAGAAGAGTGCAGTAGGGCCCAGCCAATACGCGTGTCAGGTCGATAACGCGAATCCCCTCCAGCGCACCTTTTTTTTCTTTTTGCATAACAACCCCTATGAAGAATTCTTAAGCGGTGTGGATGGTCAACCGGCTTCCTCACGCATCCCTTTTCAGGGATGCCGGGCAAACCCCATCGCCAGTGAGATTTTTTCTGCTGCTTGAACAACTTTCCCTGCAAAATCCGTGAATGTCCGTCTAGAGGGGCGTCTCGCAGTTGTCCAGGCGACATTGATGGCGGCAAAGGCCTCACCGGTATAGTCGATGATGGGAGCTGCGACAGCTCGCAGGCCTTTTTCGAGTTCTTCGTTGTTGATCGCGTAGCCCCTATCCCGGATCTCCGTAAGTTCCTTTTTAAGTGAGGTGGGCGAGCTAATGGTGCGCTCGGTCCTAGCCTTGAACCTCAATTGCGAAACGATAGCAGCAGCTCGCTCTTCGGACATGAAGGCCAGGATCACTTTTCCCATGCTCGCGCAGTAGACGGGCAGTCGATCCCCTACGTTGATGTTCGAATTCACAATGTAATCCGACATGACGCGTTCGATGAAGATGATCTCGGTGCCGCTCAGCAGGGACAGGTTGACCGTCTCCCCTGTTTCTTCGCGGAGTTTTTGCATCACTGGCAATGCCTCTTGCCTGATGTTCAATCCCTTGAGTGCTTTGAGGCCTAACGACACGATCTTTGGGCCCAAATGGTAGGTTTTTCTATCCTGCTCGACCAACCCCAACTGGCGCATGGTCTTTAGGAACCTGAAGCAGGTGGTCTTATTAAGACCGGTCTTTTGAGTGAGATCTTCCAGACTAAATGGTGAATCGGGCGAGGATAGATGGTCGAGGATGGTGAAGCACCTCTCGATCGATTGAATATAGTCTCGATCCCTCATAGGCGGCCTCCGGCAACCTCGATGGGGAAGGCAGATCTAAAGTTTCAAAAGATGGTGGTACCCATCAATATTTCGGAATGCGGAATAATAAATATATATATTACGAAATACGAAATTAGTGTTAACAGAGCTTATAATCGCATGTCAAGACATTTTGGTGGTTCGGTAGAGACTTATATTACTCCGGCAATAATATATGTTCAATGCGGCCATGCCATTCATCGCCGAACCTCAGCTCAAGTTAAACCTGTTTGCTTGCCGGAGTAATATAAGTGCGGTTGGATTCAAGTTTTTTCAGTTTTCGGGCGATGATCCAAGTTGAGGATGACATGGAAATCGTTATTGGAAAATTGTTCTTTCTGATCAGCTCGGCTTGGGCTTTCGTTGTACTCTATCGAATCGCCGCCAGCCTGCTGACTCGCCGCAGACCGACTCAACGCGTTCAAGACTATCCTCCCCAACCGCCTGCGCGACCGATTTATTCTGAAAAACCAAAGCGGGCGCATATCAACTGAGACTCCGCGGTCAGATTTCGTTTTGGATCTAGTAAGTCGTGCGCCCGTTTTTTGACCGGAAGCAAGGATTTCTGGATTTCCCACAACCGGCTGACCCCAGCAACATTTCCTCAAGCTCTCATTCGCCTCAGCCGATAATGTGTCCATGGGAAAACTCATCAAATTTCCGAACTGTAAAGAGATTTCGCCTGAGGCGAACCGCCGGATCTCAGCGCGGACAAGGAAAGCCTCCTATTGGGTGAGGCGATGGTCAGAAATCCACAAGACGCTCTGCGAAGAAGACCCCAACGATGCAGACCCCGTGCTCTTTGAGGACTCGTCGCTGTATCTGGACAACTGGCTTTACGACCGCAACCGCTCGGCGATCAAGGCGCGCGGGTTCTAGGTCGGGAAACATAAAGGTCGGAGGGGGACAGGCGGCCGCGGAGCAGGGCGGGGTGAAGGTTTTCCTGCTCGGCGGCCGCCGCAACTCATCCCACCCATTGACCCGCCACTTGATTGCGCACCGGATCGGTGATCAAAACCACGCCTTCTTTTTGGATATCGCCACCTCGCCATTGATGACCGCCGGGTTGCACCTCAGAAATATTTTCTTGTAAATATGTGTCGGATCTGGTTAATCCCATCTAGTTTCTTAAGTAAAATTTTAAATAGATTCCGGAAGTTCAGGAACAAGGGGTCTGGCCCGCACAGCCGATTGAAAAAAATTGAATTGCGTATCCCTCTAATTTTTTTTAAATATCAGGCAGGGGTGCAAAACTGGTTGCGATTTTGGATTAGTGGCCCGGATAATGCTTGCATATCTATTGAAAGATCAATATGTTGTTTATTATAAATTCAGAAAGGTTTTTAAGGCGGCCATGAGCTCTATCCGGAAGCTGGTAGCGATGAAATCGGATCAAAACGAGGAAAAAGAAGCTGAACGACGAATCTGGATCGAACGGCGCAAGTTTTCTTATTCCGCATATATCCCCGAGAGACGGAGCGGGCGGAAAAGACGCAGGGAAGCTGAAACCACTAACACGCCCGATGACCTGAGCACTTCGGATTTAGGCAATTAATCGTTTCCGGAATCAGCGTTAGCAGTACGTATCAACCCGCATCGCGCGGGGCCGTAAGTAAATTCCACGATCAGGTCCAACGTACGGGTCATTTACCCGAGCAACACGTTGCACGGTCCCGAGATAGCGAACGCCTTCGCCCCGAGGGTGGTCTTCAACTGGTCTGCAGGACATCGAACGGGACTTGCTCAAAGCCCCGATTGGCCGTCCGCTGGCTGAAAGCCTGGGACAGGCTGCGATGGCGTTATTCTGTTTAACGGGTAAACCAGCCGACATGGATCCTTCCCCTCAAACCGATCTACCCCTGAGCAACGTTCCGTCTGCGTTATTCCATAGTGTTCAGAGGCAGGCGAATCTGGTCGGCACATCATTTAGCAAAAAAGAAGCCAAGGCAACTAGCCAAAATATATATTTAAATTCAAGCTGTTATGTTTGTATGAAGATAGCGTTGGAGTGAAAAGGGATAAGGCAGTGACTATTTCTGAGAAATAAATTTCCCTTTGCAGGTGGATGGGCGACCGTCACACGGCGGCCGCCCATTTCTTTTTAGCGATGAGGCATACGCAGTTGACCGCCAGGAAGGCCATGGCTGCGGCCAGATGAAACAGATCCAGCGCGATGATGAAGCCGTCCGACAAATGCACATAGGGGAAGTTCTTGAAGACGATCAGCGCACCGGAAAAAATGACGGCCGCCAGAAGCGCGGCGCGCACCCAGGCACTGGCGCTGAGCTTCACCTGCCGGCGGCTTGAAAGAATGAAATCGAAGGCGGCATAAAACACCAGGCCCAGCAGTATCACCGCTCCAATGTAGTGAATGTTGCGTGTAACGTAGAAATCCGCCAGCCAACCCAATCCCGGAATGTCGCTCATGTAGTAACGGTTGTAGATCGGCATCTGCCCGAATCCTGTCAGAGCCATGAAAAACAGGGTCAATAAATAAAGCAACCGGACCGGGCGCCAACGGACGGCCGTGCGTGTTTTTTCTACAGACATTCTTAACCGTCCCTCCTTCCGTCGTGCTGCTCGGCCTTGTTCCTGGCTTTCAGAAACCGAACGGTGGCGGCGGCGATACCGGCCACCGGCGCCATCACCATGGCCGCCGCCAGGTTGTTGGCGTCCGCCATGGCGTCCTGAACCGGGCTGAGATGTGGCCGGCCGTCATCCTGGGCGATGGCCCGGTTGAGGTCCTCGAACGGCACGGGTGAAACGTAGATCGTATTGGTTCCGCCGTTTTCGATTTCGCCGTAAACATACCCGCCGATCTCCTTGGCGATGGCGTGGGCCCGGGCGATGATGTCCTGCCGGGGTCCGATGGTTTGTACGTCTTCCGGGCAGGCATCGATGCAGGCTGGCTGTTCGCCCCGGGCGATGCGCTCGTAGCAGCGGTCGCACTTGTACATGACGCCGTTGCCGGCCAGCGAGGGCAGCAGCTTCAAATACAGCCCGATTCCGGTCTGGCGCTGGGGGATGTCCCAGGGGCACACGTTCTTGCACTTCGAGCCGCCGAGACAGATGTCCGGGTCGATCCGCGAAAGCCCGTTTTCCAGCTGCATGGCCGAGCCCCAGGGGCAGAGCTTGACGCAGGGCGGGTTCACGCAGTGCATGCAGCGCCGGGGAAGCGTGATCTCGGTGTCTTCGCCGTTGACCTTCACGATGGCACGCTGGATGAATAACCAGTTGTACGGCGTAAGGCGATCGTTGACGTCTCGCTTCTCGGACCAGTCGGAGACTTTGACCCGGGATGGATACATTTTAGGGAAAGGCTTGGCGGGTTCGGGAAACTTGGCGGCGTTGGTTTCGCGGCATGCCTCCACGCATGCCTCACAGCCGATGCATTTGCGGATGTCGATAAGTGTCGCCAGGTAACCGCGGTCGTCGTTGGCGGCCAGCGCCTGGGTTCCGGGAACGGCCGTTGCGGCGGCTCCGGCCACGGCCGCCATGCCGCTCTTCAAAAACATGCGGCGCGAAATCAATGAATTCACAAAAACCTCCTGAGAATTGGAGTTTGAACCGAACCCCTTCCGCCGATCGGTCGGTCCGGAAAAGGAAAAGGGCAGGCCTTAGCGGATACTGGCCGCATCGATCCGTGCCAGGTCCTACGTACTCCCGGCGAGAACTAAGCAATATTTATTCCACAGTTTCCGTCTTTAACGGAATGCCCCATTTTCGCATATATTTCCACACCGCCGTGCGGCTGATTCCGATGCGCCGCGCGGCTTCGGCCTTGTTCCAGCCGCAGGCGCGCAGCAGGCTCTGCAGCTCCTCGGGATTCAAACGCCGGGGCGCGGACGGCTTCCCGTGCAATGGTCGCCCGGTATCGAAGCGGACCGAACCCGGTTGGCGAATTTCGAGCGGCAGGTGTTCGAGCTCGATGCGGCCCGTCCGGCATAACACAAATGCGTGCTCGATGGCGTTCTCCAGCTCGCGCACGTTGCCCGGCCATGCATAGTCCATGCAGGTTCGGAGGGCGGACTCCGCTAACCCGGCCAACTCCTTCCCGGTTCGGCGGTTCAGCCGGTCTACGAAGTGGCCGGCGAGCAGCGGGACGTCTTCGCGGCGCTCCCGCAATGCCGGCAGATGAATCGGGAATACCTTGAGCCGGTAAAAGAGATCCTCGCGGAAAAGCCCCTGCCGGACCCGGGCATACAGATCCTGGTGGGTGGCGGCCAGAATCCGGATATCCACCTTGCGCCGGGCGGATTCGCCGACGCGCTCGATTTCACGCTCCTGCAGCACGCGCAGGAGCTTGACCTGAATAAACGGGCTGAGTTCGCCGATCTCGTCCAGAAAGACGGTGCCGCCGTCCGCCTCTTCGAATCGCCCTTTTCGGTCCCGCACGGCGCCGGTGAAGGCTCCGCGAACGTGGCCGAACAGCTCGCTTTCTAGAAGCGACTCCGGCAGCGCTGCGCAGTTCACCGTCACGAGAGGTTTCGGCGACCGGCCGCTGAGGTGATGGATGGCACCAGCGACGAGCTCCTTGCCGGTGCCGCTCTCTCCCTGAATCAGGACGGCTGCGTCGCTGGCACCGGCGGCGGCGATGGCCGCGAAAACATCCTGCATCGCGCGGCTTTTCCCGATCAGATTGCCGAAGGTGCACCTTTCCCCTAGTCGCCAGGCGGCGTCCTCGGCCCGGCGGCGGGCGTCGACCAGCTCGCTCAAATCGGTCAGGGTCTCCACCACGCCGATGATCCGGCCGCCCTCATCTCGCACCACGCGGGCGTTTTTGATCACCGGCACGTCGAAGCCGTCGCGGTGCCGCAGGTGGCACTCCTTGGCCTCGGTTTTGCCCCGCCGGATGAGCCCGCATTCTTTCAATCCGGTCGGACAGATTTTGTTGACGCAACGGCTGAACTGAAGCATGTCGCAGGTCCGTCCGATCGCATCGGCCGCTGCATAGCCGCTGATAGTTTGCATGGCCGAATTCCAGGAGGTGATGCGGCCGCTGCGGTCCAGGGTGAAAACACCCTCGGCCATGCAGTCGATGATTTGCTGAATAAACCGTCGGTTCATTCCTTTTTGCAGGGCAGATGACATGGGTAGGATCCTGCTCCGTTTTGACCGTTACTGTAACGTTAGCATAACGTTATCGTAACGATTGCGTTCCGTCAAGGCACTTGGCAACTGCCTTCCGCCTGAGAGGGCTCGCCGCTGTCCGTTGGTTCCTCGGTTGACGCGCTCCTGCGCATCGGATAGGTTTCGGCCACATGGGGCCGCCATCCGGTCCATCCAGCGACCGGCAACAGCAGGAAAGATCACGGAGGCTGAAATGTTCTCCAAGCTCCCCATCTGGATTCGGGTCACGGCGGCGGTTTGGATGCTTTGCGCCGCAGCGCGGTTCAGTTTCAGCGGAAGCCTGGCGGACGAACCGCAGAATCGAATGCTATCATCCCAGGAGGTTTGGGCCGGGCTGCTCCAGCGTCAGCCCTACCCTTTGGCATTTGGAAGACGGACAGCTGGTGTTCGAGGTAATCGACGATCCCTGCGCGATCAAGCTGCGCGCCATGAACCTGACCCAGCAGCCGTGGCGGTCCTGCCGGCCGCCCAACATCAAAGCGGGTGACCACCGATGACGGTTGAAGCGCCATGGCAGCCTGCCGAAGGCTACATCGATGTCTCCGGCGGTCGACTGCACTACCTGGATTGGGGAGGCGACGGACCGCAAGCCCATTTTCTGCACGGAAACGGTTTTTGTGCAGGAACGTACACGCCGTTCATTCGACACCTGGCTGGCGATCTCCACATCATCGCCAGCGACGTGCGCGGCCACGGCGGATCGGATTTCAACGGGATCGGACGCATCCGCAAGTGGGAAATTTTTGCGGAGGACCTGCGGACGATCATCGCGGCTACGGCCCGGCCGCCGATCATCGGAATGGGACACTCGCTGGGGGCCGTGTCCACCTGCATCGCCGCTGCCACCTTCCCCGAGCTGTTCAGCGCCATCGTGCTGGTGGACCCGGTCTTCCCGATGCCGGGCCGCTTGGCCATGATCGCCGGCATGCGGGCGCTGGGGTTGGGCGGGCGCCTGCCGCGCGCCCGCGCCGCCCGGCGGCGCCGAAAAGCCTTCCGGAGCAAGGCGGAAGCCCTCAAGCTGTTCCTCTCCGGCCGGGGGATTTTCAAAACCTGGTCGCCGGAGTTCGTGGAGGCGTATCTGGAGTGCGGTCTGTTGGAAAAAGATTCCGGCGCCGCCGTGCTGACGTGCGACCCGGAACTCGAAGCCCAGATCTTTGAGTCGATCCCGTTGAAAGTCTGGAGCTACGTCCGGCGGGTTCGCTGCCCCCTTTTGGCCATCCGCGGATCGCTTTCGGACGTTTTTCAGGCCGAGGCCGCGGATCGCTTGCAGCGCAGGGCCTCCCACGCCCGGGTGGTCACGATCGACGGCACCGGCCATTTCCCGACGATGGAAAAACCGAAGGAATGCGCACAGGCCATTCGCGGTTTTCTGCAGCGGCTCCACCCAAGAGAAACGCGCGGTTTTTGAAAACCGCGCGTTTCTTTTTCGAACTCGAGTCAGACGACCGTATGAATCGGGCAGCCGCCCGACGCGTTTTATCCTTCGACCTGCTGAATCCCCTCGAGTACCCAGAATGCCTTGGGGTTGTCAGCGGCGCGGCTGAAATGCCAGATTTCGCGAACCTGCCGGCCCATTTCGGTAGCGGCTTCCCGCATCATCACATCATAGAGGACCGATGCCACGATTTGGCCGTCGAGTTCGCGCACTTCCAAAATTTTGGGATTGATGAGCAGCAGTTCCGTTTTGCCGGGCGTCGGATCTTCCTGAAATTGGCGCTGAATTTCCTCAAAAACCTCTGGAGCGGTGAACTGCCGGATATCATCGAGGTCGCGCTTGTCCCAGGACGCCTGCATCCGGGTGTAAATGGCCTTGGCTCCTTTCAGGAACTCGTCCGAATCGAAGCCCGGCGGAAGGGACGGCTGGGCCGTGGGCGCATGCGTCGTGTCCGCCGCCGGATTGTATCCCGAGTTTCCCCAACTCTGGGCCGGTCCGCGGTCAAACGACATGGATTCGCCGGCGGAAGCTCCTGCGGCGGCCATCCGTCGGGCGCGCAGAACCCGCATGAGCAGAAAGAGGCCGCCTCCGATCAGTGCAATGTCCAGCAGGCCGATTCCGCCGGCTCCGTGCATGCCGCCGCCGAACAGCAGCGAGCCGATCAGCGAGCCCGCCACCAGGCCGCCCAACATGCCGCCCCAGCGCCCCATGCCGGACGCCGCGCCGGGCATTTGCGGGCTGGCCTGGCCGGGACTCATTTGCGGCGACGTCGGGCTCGTTGAGGGGGCCGGTGCGCTGCGCTGATAGCTCGGCCGGCTGCCGAAGGATTTGCCGCCGCCCAGCCGGGCCGCTTCAGCGGTTTCCCCCGTCACATAAAAAACGGCAAGAGCGATAATGAAAAGACCCGCAATCGAAAACCATCTTCTTCGTGTCATTCTTTCGTTTTCCTTTTGGGTGGTTACGTGGTTGTCGGGCGATCGGCCGATGCGCCTGCAGCCGCCAACCGGCGTCCCACAACGGACCCCGGTTATGCCCGTCGATATCACGAACGCATCGAACGCCAGCGGCAACCGCTGCCGGAGCAAATTTGCTATCGTATGTTAACCTAACAATTGGATTGAACCGCGTCAATAGGGAGTCACCGTTCGAGGATAGCGACCAGGCGGTCGATGATCTGCTCGGCCGCTGCCGCTTTTGACATGAGCGGCAGCGCCTGCACCCCGCCGGAGGCATCCAGCAGGGTCACCCGGTTGGTGTCCACCTCGAAGCCGCTGTCGACGGCCGAGACGTCGTTGGCGACGATCAGGTCCAATTTTTTACGGGCCAGCTTTTCGCGGGCGTTGTCGAGCACATCGCGGGTTTCCGCTGCAAAACCGATGACCGCTCGGAGGCGTCCGCCGGCGCCGCGCTGGCCGGCCACTGCGGAGAGAATATCGGATGTGCGCACCAGGTTCAGGGCCAACCGGTCGTCCCGCTTCTTGATCTTTTGCGGGGCGGGGGCCTCCGGCCGGTAATCGGCCACGGCAGCGGCCATGACCAGTGCATCCGCATGGCCGATGGAATCGAGTACGGCGCGCTCCATGTCCGCGCAGGATTCCACCGCGATCGCCTTAATGCCGTAAGGCGGTTCCAATGCCGCGGCGCCGTGGATCAACGTCACCGCGGCCCCACGGTCCCGGGCAGCGGCGGCCAGGGCGAAACCCATCTTCCCGCTGCTGCGGTTGCCGACGAACCGCACCGGGTCGAAGGCTTCGCGTGTTCCGCCGGCGGTCACGATCACGGCCGTGCCCGCCAAGCGGCCGCTGCGCCCGAGAACCCAGCGCGCGGCGTCCAGAATGGCCGCCGGCTCGGACATCCGGCCGTATCCGTGGCCGCCGGACGCCAGCCGGCCCGATGCGGGGCCAACGGTACAGACGCCGCGGCCCTTCAGGATCTCCATGTTCGCCGTCGTCACGGGGTGGCTCCACATGCCGGACTCCATCGCCGGCGCCAGCAACAGGGGCGACCGGCAGGCCAGCGCCGTGGTCGTGAGCATGTTGTCGGCCAGGCCGTGGGCCAGCTTGGCGATCGTGTTGGCCGTGGCCGGGGCAACGATCATCAGATCCGCCCGCTGCCCCAGGGAAACATGGCCGATGTCGGTCTCCTGCAAGAGCGAAAACATCTCCACGGCCACCGGCCGGTGGGTGATCGCCTGAAACGTGAGCGGCCGCACGAATTCGGTGGCGGCGCCGGTCATGACCACATCCACCAGAGCCCCGGTCTGGACCAGCCGGCTGGCGAGATCGGCGGATTTGAAGGCGGCAATCCCGCCGGTGACGCCCAGCACGATGTGTTTGCCCTCCAGCAGCGCAACCCGGGTGTCCATGTTCACTCCTCGCGATTCAGGTGATAGAACAAACGCAGTCCTTCCAGGGTCAGCATCGGATCGACCGATTCAATGACAGACGTCTGCTCCGCCAGGATGTGGGCCATCCCGCCGGTGGCGATCACCTTGGCCCGGCCGCCGAGCTCCGCCCGGATGCGCGCCACCAATCCCTCGATCAACCCGACATAGCCCAGCACGAGCCCGGACTGCATCGCATGCACCGTGTTCCGTCCGATCGCAGCCGGCGGCGCCGTCAATTCAATCCTCGGCAACTTGGCGGTCCGGCTGAACAGCGCCTCCGCGGCGATGCCGAGACCGGGGGCGATGGCGCCGCCGAGGTAGTCTCCCTCCCGGGAGATGGCATCGAAAGTGGTGGCCGTGCCGAAATCGACGACAATGCACGGGCACCCGTGCAGGGTCCGGGCGCCGAGGGCGTTTAGAATCCGGTCGGCGCCCGCCTCGGCCGGATAGTCGATGAGGATCTTGACGCCGGTTTTCAGCTGGTGCGTTACGATCAGCGGTTCGTGCCCGAGGTAACGGCGGCTCAAGTCCACAAACACGGTGGTGATCGGAGGCACGACGCAGGACAGGGCCACGCCGGTAATCTGCGACCAGTCGAGTTTGCTGTAGTCGAAAAAACTGCGCAACAGCATGGCGTACTCATCCGGCTGTTTGGCCCGATCCGTCGCCACGCGCCAGTGAACAATCCATTTTCCGTCCGCATGGAGGCCGAATGACGTGTTGGTGTTGTTGACGTTCATGGCCAGCAGCATGGTGTACCTCCACTGCATCCGTCGTTAAGCCGCCGCTGCGGGAAGCGCGATCATTACGCCGGCCGATCTTACCAGATTAAGCCGTGCAACGGAAATTTAATTTTTTTGAATGCTGAATGGCGTGGATGGGTCGCGCTCGCGCCGTCGTTGCCGCCGATCGACAATGCCGCTGCGGCGGTCGCGGGCGAGAAAGGTGTTGAGTTGCCGTCGATCCGCTGCGCTGCGCCGACGATCGAAGGGAACGACATTGGACCGACGCTCGCCGCTCGGAGGGTCTGAGAACCCCCCGGAGGATTCGCCGATATCGCGGGCCTCCGCGGCGCCGGCTTCGTAGGGGGATTTGAAATAAAACAAATCGATAAAATCCGCTCGGAGGGAAACGACCAGATGTTGGATCCGGTCCAACATCCCCAGCAGATGGAGTTTCTGCGAGTTGAACCGGGAATCGGACGGCAGGGCCATGGCGGAGGTGACGGATTTCGCCTCTTTGAGATACGTGATGATTCGGAAAAATTTTTCGCTGGACATGCCCTCGTCCATCCTCCTCCCAGGACGAAGTTTCCTGATAGAAATAGGCTTTAACCGGAAATAAACCCCAATGCAAGAGCGGCGGCCAACCCGACGCTGAAAAGAGTGCTCAGCATCATCAGATCGCAGGCTTTCTTGATATCCTCGATCCGCACCTCTGCGAAGCGGATGCCGATGTAAGGCTTCTTGACCAAGATGCCGCCGTAGGTGTTGGGGCCGTTCAGTTTGACCTGCAGGGCGCCGGCGAACGCGGCTTCCGGGCGGCCGGCGTTGGGACTCGTGTGGTTGCCGCCCTCGGACCACGCGGTCTTGAGCGAACGAATCCCGGAACCGGAAAGGATTTGGGCGGCAAGCGCAATGAGGGGCACGGAAACGCGGGCCGGCACGAAGTTGAACACATCGTCCAGCCGCGCCGCGACTTTCCCGAAGTGATAATAACGTTCGTTCTTGTATCCCACCATGGAGTCCAGCGTGCTGACCATCTTGAACGCCATGGCCAGGGGGGCGCCGCCGACGGCGGCGAACAGCAGCGGCGAAAGCACGCCGTCGACAAAATTTTCAGCGACGGTCTCAATGGTGCCGCGGGCCATGTCATACGGCTGGTAGCGATCGACATCGCGGCCGACGATCCAAGCGAGGCGTTCGCGGGCATCGGCTGCCCGGTGTTGGGCCAGAAGCGTGAAGATCTCCATGGCTGCGTCGTTCAGCGACCGCACCGACAGGCAGAAATAGACCATCACGATCTCGATGGCGCTGGCCCAAAGCGGCTGGACGCTGCGGCCGGCATCGACCAGCAGCGCGGCCAGCCACCAGGTGCCGGCCACCAGAACGGCCGCAAACCCGCCGCCCGCCAGAACCGGATGAACCGGAAGGCGCCGGAACCAGGGTTCGGCGGCAACGATGGCCCGGCCCATCCAGCGCACCGGGTGAGGAAAACGGTGGGGATCGCCCAGGAGCATGTCCAGGGCGAACGCCGCCGGGATGACCATCCAGGAGGAAAGACCGTCCATGCACCCGCCCTCACCTCTTGGGGGATGAACTAGCGGTCGGCCGCAGTGGAGAAGCCGCAGCCGACCGGCTGATCGGGGCTGTGAGATCCGCCAAGCGCTCCGCCACCCGGCGGTTGGCGTCAGGGGTCTTGGGCGAAATCCGGATGAACCGGTCGGACAGGCCCTGGAAGTTGCTGCAGTCGCGGATGAGGATCCGCTCCTGCGCCAAAGCCGTCCACACCATCGCAGCGGAAAGGCCTTCGGGCAGCCGAACCAGAAAAAAAGAGGTCGGGCTGGGAAAAACCCTGAGCCCCGGGATGCGGCCCAGCCGCTGCTCGAACCGCCTTCGCTCGACATCGAGATAGGAACGGGTCTCGGCCATGAAGCCATCGAGACCCGTTCCGGCCTCGCAGAGAAAGCGCACGGCGGCCTGGCCGAGCTGGTTGACGTTCCAGGGCCACAGGCCGCGGGCAAACGCCGCGATGGTCGCGGGCGCAGCCACCAGAAAGCCGACGCGCAGCCCGGGGATGCGGTAGAT
>CAZEKN010000037.1:0-13530 GCA_964512755.1 uncultured Desulfatibacillum sp.
ACACCGGTCGTATCGCGCAGCCAGCCGGTGACCCAGTGGGTCAGGATGGCGCCGGCGCCGTAAAACGGCGTCCAGGCGCCGGCCACGGTGCCCATGGCTTCTTTCGGGAAGTAATCCCCGGCGCAGGCTGCGTAGATGGGGAACGTCGAGCCGTAGAAGACCGCCATGACGCCGATCAGGATGTAGGTCACCGTCCCGTCCCCTCCGCTGAGAAGGATGCCGGCAAGGGTCATGGCGATGAGCGTGTTCGATATCAAGATGGTTGTTCGGCGGGTGATGTAATCCGACGCCGGCAGGACCGTCAGCACGCCAAGGACCTGCGCGAGCCCGTGAATGGTCGCGACCCGGCTGGCCTCGGCAATCGGCATGCCCAGCTGATGCTTGGCGTAGTCAACCATGAACGTGGTGAATCCGTAGAGGCTGTAGGCGATCGCAAAATAAGAGAGCCCGATCATCCAAAAATTGCGGTCTTTCCAGATGCGCTGCAAAGGAATGGACGCGCGCCGGTTCCCTGCCGGAGCGGCGGAATGCGGCGCCCCACCCCAAGCCGTAAAGCCTCTTTCGGCCGGATCGCTGACCAGCAGGAGCGCGTTGGGAATCACCATGAGCAGGCCCATTGCCCCCAGCGCGAACCAGGCAAAGCGCCAGTCGAAATTCGAGAGGATCCAAGGAAAGGACACCCCCATGGCCGCAAATCCCACCCCAAACCCGGTCGACAACACCCCCAGCGCCAGCCCCTTGCGCGGGGGGGCGAACCAGCGCTGGATAAGCGTGATGATCGGAACCCAGATGCCCGTCGAACCCAGGCCGGCAATACCGAAGAACAGAAAGGCCTGCAGCCGATTCTGAGCGGTTCCCATGAGGCCGGCGCCCGCAGCGACGAGCAGAAGACAGGCGCTGATCACCCGTCTGGCCCCGACTCGATCGGTGAGATAGCCGGTCAGCGGTGCGATGCTGATATAGGTGAGCAGGTAAGAATTGTAGATCGATCCGCTGTCGGTGCGGCTGAATCCCAGTGCCTGGATCATTTCGGGCAGGATCACCCCGTAGCCCAGACGCACCGAGTAGTTGATGAACAAATCGATGAAGCAGATCCCGAGGATCATCCAGGCGGGGTGCAACCGGGATTGTTCGTTCACGCTGCGATCTCCGAGGGCGCCGGCCGGATGCACTCCCGCCCGTCAGGGCTGCGGGTAGGAACGCCGATGCGATCAAACCGGCGCCCAGCTTATCCCACCGGCACCGTCTCGCCCCGGCGCGGCACGACCACCGCGTAACCTTCGCTCTTAAGGGTGTCCGCGAAATGCAGTGTCTGCATTTCTTCACCATGCACCAGCGCGATTTTCTTGATGCGCAGGTTGCTCTGTTTGAGGAACCGCAGCATTTCGGCTTTGTCGGCATGACCGCTGAAGCCGCCGATCTTGGTCACGTGGGCCTTGAGGGGATACTCTTTGTTGAAAAACTTGACGACCGGCGCCTCGCCCCTTCTTCCGGATTTCTCGTAATCCAGACCCAGTTCTTCGATGCGTCGTCCCAGGGTGTTCTGCGCCATGTAGCCCACGATTAGGATGGTGTTCCGCTCATTGTGGATCTTGAACCGCAGGTGGTGCAGGATGCGCCCGGCTTCGCACATCCCTGAAGCGGCGATGATGATCTGCGGTTTGTCCTCCCGGTTGAGGGCCATGGATTCCTCCACCGAGCCCACGAACCGGATCTGATCGAACTGAAAGGGGTTCTGCCCCTTGGACAGGAAGCTCGTCTGGGTGTCCTGATCGTAGACCTCGGGATGCTCAGCGAAAACCCGGGTCAGGTTGACGGCCAGGGGGCTGTCTACGTAGATGGGAACGCGCGGCAGGCGTTTTTCGTTATAGAGTTCATGCAGCACATAAAGCAGGATCTGGGTACGGCCGAAAGCGAAGGCCGGAATCAGGACCGTGCCGCCCCGCCCCAGGGTTTCCTCCACCACGGCCGCCAGCTGCCCTTTCAGGTCGGTCACGGGTTCATGCATCCGGTCGCCGTAAGTGCTTTCCAAGATGAGTAGATCCACGTCACGATCGGCTTCGGCGAATACGAGCTCGGGGTCGTTAAAGATGGGCTTGTCGAATCGCCCGATGTCGCCTGAAAAGCATAGGTTCAATGCCCGCCCGTTCACACGCGCCGTGATCATGCTGATGGCCGAACCCAGGATATGTCCGGCGTCATATAGGGTGCAACTCATCTGGTTTCCGATGTCCACCGTCTGGCGGTAGGGATAGGAATCGAAATACGTCAGGGCTTTCGCAGCGTCCGGTAGGGTGTAGAGCGGTTTGACCGTCTCAAGCCGCAGCCGGGCCATGAGGTTGCTGATAGTTTCGATGTTCAGTTCATGACGGCCTTTTTTCAGCAGTTTCTTGATTTCGCTGAGATCCGGAACCACTTCGCCTTTTCGTCGGGGAGCGGCGCTGTTACGGGACAGGGCCGTACGCAGGGTCTTGTAATTCAGGTAATCCGCGTCCGATTGCTGGATGCTGGCCGAATCCGGCAGCAGATAGTCGCAGGCCGATTTCGTGGCGCGGGTGCAGATGATGCGGCCGGCAAAGCCGTTCTTGGTGACGACCGGTATTCGGCCGGAGTGGTCGATGTGGGCGTGAGAGAGCACCACGTTGGTGAGAATGCCGGGATCAAAGGGCAGCACCCGGTTCTTTTCAGCTGCCTCCCGGCGGCGGCCCTGGAAGAGCCCGCAGTCGAGCAAGACGCGGTCACGCTCCGTTGTGATGAGATGCATGGAGCCGGTGACTTCGCGCACCGCACCGTAGAAGGTCACGTGCATGTCCTCTCCTCCCCTTCAGGTTGGCATTGCCGGATCGACGTGGGCGGGCCCATCGTCGAGCCTTTGAGCATTGCCGGAAAGCCTAAGACAATGCAGCGCGGCATGTCAATGTAAAAACAAGCTGCCAGCGCGGATTGCCATTCCACGCCAGATGCGATAGCGTAATATGGAACAATTCTTGAGATCCAACCGGAACACCGGAAAGAAAACGGAAATGGCCAGAATGAAAAAGCGCGGCTGGCAGAGCGGAATCGTGTGGGCCATGGGCGGCCTCATCGCATGGACGGCCGGCCCGGCATGCATCGGGCCGGCGCCGGTTGCGGCCGCTCCCCTGATCCGCCCCGACGGGATCGTGGAACTGCTGAGACCGGACGGCACGGTGGCGGCCACCCTGGCGGTTGAAATCGCTGAAACCCCCGAGGCTCGCGCCAGGGGGCTCATGGGAAGAGTCCTCAGCGATTTCCTTGCCGGAATGCTGTTCATCTTCGAAGCGGCCCAGCCCCAGACCTTCTGGATGCGCAACACGCCAAGCTCGCTGGACATGATCTTTGTCGACGCCGGCGGGCGGGTCCTCAACGTTGCCGCCCATACCACCCCCATGTCCGACCAGCTGTATTCTTCTGCCGGGCCTGCCAAATTCGTGGTCGAGGCCAAGGCCGGCTTTTCGGACCGTTTCGACATCCGGCCGGGGTGCTCGATACGATGGAAGCGCCGGTGACACCCGCAGGCCGAAAAACGCTCCGCCAACTCCTCTGCACGGCCATCGGGGTTTGGCTGCTGGGGCTTTGGCCGGCGGGCGGTTGGACCGATGGCTCGCGCGCCGAGCATTTCATCGGCGTCAACTATGGGCCGTTTCACCGGGACGGCCAGCGGCCGGATGATGCCTCCGAACTCCCGGAACAGCAGATCGTAGAGGATCTCAAAACCATCGCTGCCGCCGGGTTTCGGCAGATCCGCACCTATGGCATGGACAAGGGACTCGGCCGCATCGTCCCGCTGGCGCAACGCCATTTCCCGGACCTCCGCATTTTCCTCGGTGTTTACGTTTGCGGACTGAACCACGACCATCCTGCCGACCTGCGCAGCACGCGTGCCCAAATGGATTCCGCCCTGCGGTTGGCCAATGCCTACGGCAATGTGACCGGCGTGGTGGTCGGCAATGAATGTCTTCCCGGAGAGCCTGAGGCTTGCCGGCAGCCGGTGTCCGTTGAACAGCTGATCGAAGACCTTATCTATGCCAAGAAGGGGCTATCGCCGGACGCCCGCCCGCGGGTGCAGGTCACATCGGCATTGTCGATGGTCGCCGCCGTAAAGGAGCATGCGGCCCAGGGCCGGCGGATCGCCGAGCATTGCGACGTCGTCATGGTGAACATCCATCCGTTCTTCGCGCCGGCACCGGTCGAAGAAGCGGTCCAAGCGAACTTGGACGGCTCATACCGCCGCCTGGCCGAACTCTACGCACCGGCCGGCAAGCCGATCGTCATCGGTGAAATCGGCTGGCCGAGCGCCGGCCCCCCGAACGGGCCTGCCGTGCCGAGTATCGCAAACCAGCGGCGGTTCATCCATGAGCTGGTTGATTACGGACGAACCCGGGCGCTTGATGTTTTCCTGTTTGAAATGTTCGATGAACCCTGGAAGACCGAAGCCGGCGGCGTCGGACCGCACTGGGGGCTCTTCGACCGGAACGGCCGGCCGAAGTTTGCGCTGCCTTGGAATTGACTCGGGGCAGGGCTTTCAGTGCACGTTCGATCGCATCTTCTTGCCGAAGACGGGATGGCGCTTGGCCGCCAGACCGAGCAGATTGGAAGCCATGTCGCCGTGGGATATACCCGCATGCTCGGCGGCGCTCGCCATGCTGGCGTCTTCACTGATGTCGGGATTGGGGTTGATGTCGAGCACGTAGAAGGCGCCGTCCCGCAGGCGGACGTCGATCCGGCCGTAATCGCGGCAGCCGATGGCCTTATAAGCGGCCATGCAGACCCGTTCCAGTTCGGCGAGTTCGCCATCCGTCAGCGTAGAGGGCAGAATGGTGTGGATGTTTTCGTAGTGGACGGAGCCGGGAATGAATTTGGCGTCATAGGTGCACAGACGGTCGTGGACATCGCTGAAGGCTGAAAAATCCATCTCCGCCGGCGGCAGCATTTCGACTCGGCCGTTTCCCCACAGAGAAACATGGAATTCGCGGCCGTCGATGAAATCCTCGACCAATGCCGGTAGTCTGACTTCATCCACCAGATAGGCGATCCGCTCGCGCAGCTCCTTTTCATTCATGGCCACCGACTCGGAGGTCAGCCACTCGCTGCAGTGACCGACAGCGGGTTTGACGATCGCCGGAAACTCATGCCACCCGTTGGCTTTCGAAGACGTGTACAGCTTCCAGTGAGGGGTCGGTACCCTGTTTCGATCCAGGATTTGCTTGACGCGGTGCTTGTCATAGCTGAGCGCCAGCGTGGCAGACCCTGAACCGGTAAAAACAAATCCCAGCTGTTCGAGATGGCGGACGACCAGATATTCGCTGTGGTGAAGGCCGGGGATCCCGTCGCACCAATTGAATAAGACACAATCCTGCGAATCGTATGAGCTCAACCGCTCGGGGAAATGCTGATCGACGACCGGGAGCAAATCAATGGAGAAGCCGGCGGATAAGAGCGCATCACTGAGACGGCAATGCGCCTGCGCCACCTCCTCCTTTTCATGCGGCGCCCAATCCGGATTCAAATCGTAAAGGAGCAACACGTTCATTTCCGTCGGGGGAAAGCTAACAGCCACTCACAGCCTCCTCTCCGCACCGCCTCATGCCCAGGCGATGCAGGAAAATGTCCATTTGAGCGATTCAATATAGAGAAAGTTGCAGAAGCAACTTGCTATGGACACGTAGTGGAGCTTAGGCCATTTCCCGATACAGACTCGTTTGATGCACGGAATCAGTATGTTAACTCGTGGGATATTCCTTCATGCTCCTTAGCCTGGGCGACGATGTGGCAGTCGTCCATTTCCATGTTGATTTACCGTTAATTTGCCGTTTTTCGCCTGAATGTCATATGGTTATAGCCCCAGGCAATTGTGGTGAAATTATAGACAAATGGATATAGTGTGTCAAGCATAATTATCACACTATATTTGGTGTCCCGAAAAAGCACTCCCATTATGGCAATATTTTGGTTCAGACGCTGAATTCAAATGCACTTAGCCCGGTTTTACTAGTCTTTTCAGACAAATAACATAAATACTACTGTCAATCCAGCAGCTGGGTAATTATCTGCCCAATGCTATGGCTACAGCATTTGGCAGGAAGACTGCGTGGCTTTTACTTCTCTTTGGAATGCGCCGCAGAAGTGTTTTAAAATCAGACAGAAGGGAAAGGCAAATAAAGCGGCAAACGCATAAGGCAAGTTAACGATTATATACTTGATAAAAAGACAGCCGGAAAAAACGCGAACGATTAACGCGGGCAACATCAACAAGGGAGGAAGGAGGGAGCGGAAGGAATGGCGCCGATTGATTCCGTTTGCGAAAGAGTGGCGCTGCGCGCCATAACCTGCTTGCTACGAAGGCATCAAGATTGGATGGGAAGTACTTCTATCATCGTTCGCCACACACCGCCGCACGTTCCGGGTTCAACACGTCCCTGCGCTGACAGGGTTTGACCACGGCCGTCATTTACGGAAACGCTGGCGGATGGCATCACGATCCTGGGGGGGGAGATTATCCCAGCGCCGGAGATTGTCTTCGAGCTGTCGGCGTTCGTCCGGGGAGAGCTGTTGCCATTGCTGGTAGCGCTGCTGATAGCGGTTCTGCTCGTTCGGTGGCATGCGGTTCCATTCGTTCATGCGGCGGCGCATCGTTTCTTTCTGATCGGGCGGAAGAGACTGCCATTCCCGGAACTGCTGCTGCATGCGCGGCCGTTCTTCCGGCGGAAAGCTGTCGAAGCTTGGCTTCTTCCGGCCCTTGCCCTGCGCGAGATAATCGCTTGCGTTCAACTCGGGCCGGTCGATGGCCTTCAATAGTTCCGAAGGTCTGTTTTTCCTTTCGGGCTGAGCATGACCCCATGCGGTTCCGCTGAGGCTGAAAACCACCAGGACGGCCACCGCAGCAAGCGCCAGCCGTCTGCCGGATGCGCCGCATGGATTACGCATATTTCTTCCCGTTCTCATCTCGAAGCATTCCTTGAGTCTCCTCCGGGGCGTCCTCCTCTGTTCCATGCCCATTGTCGGGAATATCGACGACGTGCATCAGTTTTTCGATCGTATCCATATCCTTTAACAGGTCATAGTTTTTGATAATCTCCAAATCCTCCGGAAGCATCAGGTCGGCCGACATCTCCATTTCGTTTCCGGGAACCGACAGGTGCTGCTGCAGCCGGTAGCCCCCCAGAACGACGACGATGACCGCGCAGGCCGCAGCCAGCACCGGCATGAACCGAAAACGGCGAGGGCTCTCCTGGAAAGGTTTGATCCGCTCGTTCCTGAGCTTCCAGCCAATCGTCTTGGCCATGGCATCCGCCTGCTCCGCTGAAAGTTCGGGAGGCATGCCTGCATCCTTAACCCTGCCCAAAAGCGCCAGCATGCTGGCACGCTCTCTGCGGCAGCCGTCGCAGGTCTTAAGGTGGTTCTCCCATTCGCGCCGCATCCGGGGATCGTTCAGCTCCCCTAACGCGTCGAGCATCAGGATTTCATTCTGGTTGCGACATGCCTGCATCGCCCCTCTCCTTGATGGGTCAGATTTCAGCCCAGCAGCGCAATTGGTCGCGCACGCTCTGGGTTGCCCGGAACAAATGGGATTTGACGGTACCTTCGGCCATTCCCGTTGCTGCGGCGATTTCCGGGATGCTCATTTCCTGAAACACTTTGAGCTGAAATACCGTTCGCTGCTTATCCGATAAACGGCGCATGGCATCGGTGACATCGCGCTTGAGCTCTTCACCGCTGACGTTTGATACCGGGTCCGTGCCGTCTTCAGGAGCCGGAAGATTGTCAAGAACCGGATCGGTATCGACCGCGTCCTGCTTTTCCGGCCGCCGTGTGAAAATCATCTGAAGCCAACGCCGTCGCCGCCGGCGCGCATCCAGGCAAGTGTTGACCACGACCCGATAAAGCCAGGTCGAAAACCGCGAACGCCCCTCAAAGCGCGCAAGGTTGCGAAACACCTGGATCAAAGCTTCCTGCGCGCAGTCGCGAGCGTCCTCCGGATCGGAGCCGCTCATCTGGTAGGCGATCGAATACACTTTTTTCTGATAGCGTCGTATCAACTGGTCCACGGCTGCCGGGTCGTTTTCACGAGCGCGGCGCACGAGTTCATCTTCGTCCGCCGATGGCAACCCGACCCCTCCAAAACCCGAAGCCGATGGTTCATGCTGAAGCCGTGAATCCGGCAACTCCTTCAGATTCGGTCTCGCACGGCCACCGCCGTTCGTTTGAACCGAAGCCGTGAAACGCTCGGACGGCTCACTGGATATGGTTGTCTTTGACTTCACAATCGGTGACTATATCACCAATTTCCGCGCGTGCCAAAGACGAATCCAAAGCCGGGCTCGGAATAGCCGCCTGAGAAATAGTTCCCACCGTCGTATCCACCCCAAGCACCCGGATAGTATGGATTGTAATGATAGTACGCCGGCGGACCATAATACCTATAGCTGTAATATCGGGGCCCGTGATCATAGCGTTGATGGTAGTGGTGCCGCGGCCCATGGTGCCGATACCCCCAACCGCCGCCATGATGGTGATACCCTTTGTAGTAGGATGCTTTGGGGTGGTGGGAGTAATAGCTGCGGCCGCCGGCCCAGGCGGATCCGATTCCGAACAGGATCACTATTGAAAAAGCTATGAAAACTTTCATCGCGTTGCGCTTCATGGTCGTTCTCCAGTCTCAACTGGGTCTATTTGTAGAATTTAGACGGAGCTGGGTTGAAAAAGGTTTACCTGCAGATGGTTGGGGTGATCATGCGGCCATCGAGCCATACGAAGGGAATGGAGCCATTCGGGAGGGGAAAGAACAGGATGGATATAAAAAAAAGAGGGCCACGAGCGATATCTCATGGCCTCTCCCTTTTCTTTTTGCAGGCGTATTTGGAACGGATGCCTGATTGGAATACTCAACCCGCAACCGGGATCGAGTCCGGTCGAATCAAGCGGATTCCACCATGGCCTTGATCGATTCTCCCATGGCTTTTACCGCTGCCCAGTCTCCCTGCACTTTTCCGACTTTCAGAACAGGCACCGCAGCACGCGGTTCCTGGCCGCGACTGGCCGGTGTGGGCCCGAAGAACAGGCAGAACCAGCCACTCTGTGCGTGGTACGCCAGGTCTCCCACCTCCATCTGATCGGTGGCCGTACCAGGATAGCTGCCAAAGCCGGGCTGGGTGGTGCCGTAATATTCATCGCCCCAGCGTGTCCATCGGCATTCGATCGGCAGCGCTTCCGCCATGGCCCTGCCCGCAACCGTATCGAACAGCTCTCCCTTCAACTCGACCTTGCCGATTCGGATCCGGATTGATTTTGGCATCGCATTTACTCTGTTTTTGGGATTTCCAAAATTTAGATGTCATTCAGGGTGATAGGGCCGATTTCGACATCCTGCAAACGGATGGCTTGGGGCCTGCAGTCCTGCCCGCCGATCGGGCTGCGCCGGTGTCCGCCTTCCATCTCAAAACATGCCAGGGCGAGTTGAAGGATATGATAGTCCACTTCGACTTCGGGCCACCCAAGGTAGTGCAACCGCTCGTTGGCCGCAGCCGGATCAACGTCCGGGTTAGAGAAAAGCAGCTTTGAAAGCACCTTCAGGATACCGCTCAGGCTGGATGAATCGGCGCCCGCCTTGACCAGTCGATCCAGAAGGATTTGCTTGAATTCATCCATCGGTCACTCCTCGATTCAGGGCATGCCAAATGCCATGGCCGCATTGATAAGAATTATAGACCGTAACATATTGTGTGTCAACGCTGCCCCGTCCACAACAAATTGAAACCGAATACCGAATTAGGACGTGGCAGAGCCGCAATGCCGACGGGGGGGATAGGCCGCTAAGGCTAAAAGTTCCTCTGCCCATGAGAAACCGCTCCTAAAGGCAAAACTATTGTTGACAGAGCCCGCTGTTTTCACTGAAAATAGCAAAACTATCCAGGAGTGGAGTTCATCTTGCCGATTACCCCGTTGAAGCGGGGTTTTTTTCATTGCTGGTGAGCTGTGAAAATCGAATTCAAGCCTTTATTGACGGCCATTGCCAGCGGCCTTCTGCTGACAGCCGCCTTTCCTAAAATCGGGCTGGACGGACTGGCATGGGTGGCGTTGGTGCCTCTGCTGTGGGTGCTGAATGGTGTCCGGCCTGGGGAAGCCTTTCGACACGGCGCCATTTTCGGGATCGCTCATTTCCTTTCGCTGCTGTACTGGCTGGTCCCGACCATGGTCATCTACGGACACCTGACGGCCTATCTCAGCGTCGCCATTCTGTTCCTGTTCGCCGCCATTCTCAGCCTGGTGTTTGTCGCCCCGCTGACTTACGGGTTTGCGCTGGCCGCTCGTTCGCCTGCGCTGGTCCTAATTCTTTTCCCGGCGTTTTGGGTGGCCGGCGATTTCTTGCGCTCGTTTTTGTTCACCGGTTTTCCTTGGGAGTTGGTCGGCTACTCCCAGTACCGGCAGTTGCATCTGATCCAAATATTGGATATATTCGGAGTATACGGACTTTCGGGATTGATCGCGTTCACCAATTCCGCTCTCTTGCTGGGATGCCTTGCCGTCACCGGAAAGCCATGGTGCGGGAAACCGGTTGGAGGGCGGTTTGCATTTGCCGGTCTGGCGACGGCGGTGGCATTGATCGGTCTGACTTTGGGTTACGGCGCGATGCGCATTGCGCAGATCGACCGATTGGTGGCGGAGGCCCCCCGGGCGCGGGTGGCCGTCATCCAGGGCAACATCGAGCAGTCCCAGAAATGGGAGCCGGCCTTTCAAAAAGCCGCGATCGAAAAGTACCTTCGGCTGTCCCTGTCCACACGGGCAAATCGGCCCGACTTGATTGTCTGGCCGGAATCGGCGGCGCCGTTTTACTTTTTGGCCGAAGTGCCGCCGACCCGGTTCGTGATGCAGGGAATCGCTGAAGCCGCCACCCATTTTCTGATCGGAGCCCCGGCCTTCGAGATGCGCGGACAGCGGACGGATTATTACAACAGCGCTTACCTGGTCGGGCCCCGGGCCGAAGTGCTGGGAAGATACGATAAAGCCCACTTGGTGCCGTACGGCGAATACACGCCGTTTAAAGAGTATCTGCCCTTTTTGGGAAAAATCGTTGAGCATGTCGGCGACTTCCAAGCCGGCGAAACCGGCAAGACCCTGGAATGGGAGGGCCGCAAGCTGGGAATCCAGATCTGCTACGAGATCATTTTCCCCGAGCTCGCGCGGGAGCAGGTGCGCAACGGCGCCTGCCTGCTGATCGCCATTACCAACGATGCCTGGTACGGAAAGACCGCCGGCCCGTATCAGCATTTTTCCCTGGCGGTGCTGCGGGCCGTGGAGAACCGGCGGGCCTTGGCCCGGTCGGCCAACACCGGCATCAGCGGATTCATCGATCCGGTCGGCCGGATGCTCGACCTCACGCCGCTGATGGAAGAAGCGGCGGTCGTGCGTGAGGTGCCGTTGCTGGACACGCTCACGTTTTACACTCGCTTCGGCGATATTTTTGCCGGCGCCTGCCTGGTCGTTTCGGCGGCGGCGGTCATCTGGGCACAAATCGGTCTGCGGCGGAGAAGAACGCCGTGTTAAAGGAGGAGAAATGTCATACGAAATCAAGCAGACGCTGAAGGATATCGCTGCCAAGCTCACGAAGGTCCGAGGCTGTCTTTGACCTGGAGGGCATGCAAAAACGGCTGTCCGAAACCGAGACGTTTGTCGCCCGCGAGGGTTTCTGGAACAAACCCGACGAAGCGAAAGTCATATTGAAGGAACGCACGGCCCTGAGCAACCGCCTGGATCGGTTCAAGCGCCTGTCAACTGAATTTGAAGACCATCAGGGCCTGTACGACATGGCGGTGGAGGAAGCTGACGAGGACACGCTGAAGGATCTCGCCGGCCAGACCGCCGACCTGCAGCAACGGGTGGATCGATACGCTCTTGAGCTGATGCTCGACGGGGAGGACGACGATAAAAACGCCATCGTTTCCATCAACGCCGGCGCCGGCGGCACCGAGGCCCAGGACTGGGCGGACATGCTCTTCCGCATGTACTCCCGGTGGGTGGAGCGCAAGGGGTATCAGCTGGAGCTGATCGACTACCAACCCGGCGAAGAAGCCGGCATCAAAAGCGCCACCTTCACCGCCTCCGGCGAAAACGCCTACGGCTATCTCAAGTCCGAAGTCGGCGTTCACCGGCTGGTGCGCATCTCGCCGTTCAATGCCAGCGGCAAGCGGCACACCTCTTTCGCGTCGGTGTTCGTCTATCCTGAACTCGACAACGAGATCGTGGTGGACATCGAGGAAAAGGATCTGCGCATCGACGTCTTCCGCGCCAGCGGCTCGGGCGGACAGCACGTCAATAA
This sequence comes from uncultured Desulfatibacillum sp., assembly GCA_964512755.1. Classification (GTDB taxonomy): domain Bacteria; phylum Desulfobacterota; class Desulfobacteria; order Desulfobacterales; family SpSt-501; genus SpSt-501. The sequence goes on from CAZEKN010000037.1 coordinate 12,335, forward strand.
AACCAGCAGTGCCGTGCGCATCACCCATTTGCCGAGCGGTATCGTGGTGCAGTGCCAGCAGGAAAAATCCCAGCACCGCAACAAGGACCTGGCGATGAAGGTGCTGCGGGCGCGGCTCCACCAGCGCGAGAAGCAGAAGCAGGATGAAAAGCTGCAGGAGATGCACGACAGCAAGGAAGAGATCGCCTGGGGCAGTCAGATCCGTTCCTACGTGCTTCAGCCCTACCAGATGGTGAAGGACCATCGCATCGGAATGGACATCGGCAACGTGAACGAGGTGCTGGACGGCGGCATCGATCCGTTCATCGAAGGGGTGCTGCTGGCCAGGGAAGCCAAGCGCTCCCGAGCCGCATGAACGCCGCCGTCAACCCCGTTGAGGTCGTCGGCCGGTATTATGCTCCGGATTCAAAATCCTACCGAATTCTTCTGGAACACGGGCGGCTGGTAGCCGGCAAGGCGCTGGCCGTCGCCGCCCGGGTCGCCCATCTTCAACCCGACCTCGATTTCATTTACAGCGCCGCCATCCTCCACGACATCGGGATATTCCTCACCGACAGCCCCGTCATCGACTGCCACGGCACCGAGCCCTACATCCGGCACGGCATTCTCGGCCGCGGAATTTTGGACTCGCTCGGCCATCCCCGCCACGCGCTCGTCTGCGAGCGGCACGTCGGAGTCGGGATCAGCGCCGCGGATATCCGGCGGTTCAACCTGCCGCTGCCGGAGCGGGACATGCGCCCCGTCAGCATCGAAGAAGAGATCATCTGCTATGCCGACAAATTCTTTTCGAAAAACGGCGGCAGGGCGTCGCATGAAAAATCCATAGCCGAGATCGTCGAAAACCTCGGCCGCTACGGCACGGACAAAATAGAACGGTTTATGAAATGGGTGGAGCGGTTCGGATAGAAATGTTCTTCATCGCATGGCGGCGATGGCGAAGAAAGCAAGGGCGGCGATGATCGCCGAGCACGGGATGGTGACCACCCATGCCGCGACGATGCGGATGGCGATGTCCCAGTTGATACCGGTCAGACGGCGCGTCGCGCCGACGCCGATGATACCACCGGCGATGGTGTGGGTGGTGGACACCGGTATCCCCAGGAAAGTAGCCATGAACAGCGTTGCCGCACCGGCCGTCTCTGCGCAGCACCCGCCCACGGGCTGAAGCTTGGTGACCTTGATCCCCATGGTTTTGA
>CAZEKN010000038.1:0-1492 GCA_964512755.1 uncultured Desulfatibacillum sp.
CGGTGAGCGCCGTATCGATGAAGAAGATGGCCGTCTCGGAATCGCGGATCTCACCGACCATGATCACATCCGGATCCTGGCGCAGGATGGAGCGCAGGCCGCTGGCGAAGGTCATGCCGGCTTTGCGGTTGAGCTGGACCTGGCGGATCTTGTCGATCCGGTATTCGACCGGGTCCTCCACCGTGATGATGTTGATGTCCGGCTGGTTGATCTTCTTGAGGATTGAATAAAGCGCGGTGCTCTTGCCGCTTCCGGTGGGACCCGTGCTCAGGATCATCCCGTAGGGTTTGGTGATGATGCTCTCCAACCGCTCGCGGTCGCCTTCGTTCATCCCCAGAAGCTCCAGGGAATAAATACTGGTGCTGGTATCCAATAGACGCAGGACCAGGTTCTCACCATAAATGGAGGGGATGGTTGACGCCCGGATGTTGATATCCTTGTTTTTCATCTTGACCGTGAACCGCCCGTCCTGAGGCACGCGCGATAGGGCGATATCCATGTTCGCCAGGATCTTCAATCGCGAGATAATCGGCAGGAACATGGACTTGGGCGGCGCCGGGACCTCATGCAGCTTGCCGTCCACCCGGAAACGGATCTGGACATGGTCCTTTTCCGGGCTGATGTGGATATCGCTGGCTCCCTCGCGCACGCCCTGTGAGAGGATGGAGTTGACCAGGCGCACCACCGGCGCTTCCTCGGCCATGCCCTGCAGCGAGCTGACCTCGACGTCCTCCAGCGCGGCCGCCTTTTCCGGCCCTTTGTCGATCTGGACATCCTCCAACTCCTCGAGGACGCCGCCGATGCCGGCATAGGTGCCGAAGAGCGTCGTGTGCAGGAGGTTCAGCTGCTGCTCGGTGCAGATCACCGCCTCCACCTCGCAGTTGGTGAAAACCTCGATGGCATCCAGCGCGTTGATGTCCAGCGGGTCGGTCATGGCCACCGTGATCAGCATGCCGTTCTTCTGCAACGGCGCAACCCCGTACTTGTGCGCGATGTCAGCCGGAATCAGGCGTGTCAGCTCCATATCGATGACGTGCTTGTCCGGCCGGTACTTTTCAAGCTTCAGCTGGTTGGACACCAAATCGACGATCTGAACTTCGCTGACGATGCCCTCGCGCACCAGGAACTGACCCAGTTTGAGGTTGCTCTTCTTCTGGAACGGCAGGGCCTGCTCCAGCTGCTTCTGCGTCAAAAGCCCGCCCTCGACTAGAATTTCACCAAGTTTCTTGCGTGCGATCACAGGGGGTTCCTTATGAGTTAGAATGCCTATAATGCCTAAAATGCGCTATATTGCCTATATTTTAACGAAGAAATATGCGGGTTCAACAATTTTTTGCTATTGTCGAGAAAAGCGCTAGCAATTGCCCACACTCGTCATATTCACTTTTCATGTCCGCCTGGGTCAACCAACCCACTTCCAAAATTAATTCCAACCAATATTGAGTTTCACTCAGTTCACTCTCGCATATTCTAATCCTGCTTTTAAAATCTG
>CAZEKN010000038.1:1592-9128 GCA_964512755.1 uncultured Desulfatibacillum sp.
CTGGGACTGAGCCGCATCGGCGGATGCGAACACCTGCTTTAAAATCACTGCAAAGTGCATCCCGTTCGTCGGGTTCCAGTAGGGAATCAGCCGGACGGGAGGAGCGGCATCCGGATAATTTCGCAGCAGGTCCAGTGCATCCGACAATGAGTTTTTCTCAGCGATTTTAACCCACCAAGCGCCTTTATTCAACGGAACGACAGGGATGGGGATTGCCGGAAACCGGATGGGATACCCGACCTCCACCCGGTCAGGGTCTTCGATTCGCGGGTTTGCCAGAATGATCGACCGGAAATTCTTGTTGGAGTAAGTCCCGTAGATCCGGTGAATCAATCCGGAAATCGTCTCATGACGGCGCAGGTTCAGCGTTCCGAGAACATCCGGCGGACCGGCGGCCGCTGACGTCGGGGCTACCGCGGCGGCTTCCGGTTGGGGGCGATTGGCCACCGGCACCGGCCCTGTCGGCGGCGTCGGCGACGGCGTCGCCTCGCGCACGGCAGCGTCGGATTCAGGGGCTGCGATCGGCGGGGCCGGAGGCGAGATCGCCGGCGGGCGCGCTGCAGCAATTGCGGGAATTGCCGGGGTCTCCGCCACCGGCTTTTCCAAAGATGGAACGGCCTGGGGGACGGGTGGCAACGGTTTTCGGTGCGTCGGCCAACGGTCGGTGTGCCAAGTCCACACGAGGACCCCTGCCAGCGCGGCCGCTGCCATGGCGGCAGCCGGAGCACGCCACCGCCGGCGGGCTCCGACCGAAAATACCCGCAGCGCGCAGCGCTGAACCGTTCCATAGCCCACTTTGGGCTTGTTCTGGATGATCATGGTCAGGATGCACTGGTGGCAGAGGTTGATGATTTTACGAGGGAAGCCGCCGGTGGCGCGGTAGATGGCGAAAATCGCCGGAAGGGTGAACAGGTCCAGCTTTTTGGGGGTGCTGCTGGACTTCTCCAGCCGGTACCGGATCATCATGCGGGTGTCCCGCAGGTCGAGCGGCTTCAGACGGTGAAATAGGTTGATGCGGTCCGCGAAGTTGGGGTGCCGGCGAACCACCTCCTCGAACTCTTTCTGGGCGAAGATGACAATCTGCAGCAGTTTGTATTCGTTGGTTTCGTAGTTGAGAAACTCACGCAGCAGTTCCAGGCAGAAGGTAGGAATCTTCTGACCCTCGTCGATTATGAGAACCGTGGTCTTCTTTTGATCGACCCCCTTGCGGAAAAGGTGTTGCTTGATGAGTTCCTTGATCTGCCAATCGGTAGTGTCGTCGGCCGGCTTCTTGCCGCTCAGCAGTTTGGCAACCGTTGACAGGAAGTCACTGCTGTCTTTGAACAGCGGATCCAGGACGAGATGGGTTTCCATCTCTTTGCGCTGGGCAAAGCGGCGGATGATTTGTCGGCAGAGGGTCGTCTTACCGGTGCCGACGTCACCGATGATGACGTTCAGGCCCCGTCGCAAGTGCAGCGAGAGCTCCAACTTTTGAAGGCAATCCAGATGCTGCCGGGAGTGGTAGAAATAATCGGGGTCCGGCGAATTGGAGAACGGTTCACGGTTCAGATTGAGGATGGTGAAGTAGTCCATGAAAAATGCCTATAATGCGCTATAATGCCTATAATGCCGAAGATGGATGGTGGTTGTCGGCGCTTTCCAGCCTGCCTGCATTGTGCCACTTAACCGGAGGGAATCGCTTCTTAAAACTATAGGCATTTTAGCGCATCATAGGCATTATAGGCATTTCCGGTCTTCTCTGTGCTCATCCTCCCGCGGGTGCGGAGACCTGCGGCTGGAGGATGGTCGGGGTAATGAAAATCAACAGGTCTTCCTTGAGAGAGCCTTTCCCCTCCTTCTTGAACAGCCAGCCCAAGCCGGGCACGTCCAACAATCCGGGAGTCCCCGAGCGATCGTCAATGTATTGCTCCTTGTTCAGGCCGCCGATGACGAGAGTCTGGCCGTCGATCTGGATCACATTGGTCTCGGCTTTTTTGGTAATAATGGTTGGATTCCCCAGAACCGTACGGGAAAAATCCACTTCGTCTTTGTTCACCTTTACAGATAGTTTGAGCGTTCGGTCGTCGATCACGTGCGGGGTGACGTTCAGACTCAGGACCGCCTTCTTGTACTCGATGCTCACCTCGCCGTCCTCCACCGATTGAAAGGGGACGTCGCGCCCGCTTTCGATCATCGCGGTTTGGTTGTCCAGGGTGGTGATCGATGGGCTGGAAAGGATGGTGAGTTTGCCCTCGTCCTGCAGGGCGGTCAGTTGGGCGGCCAGAAGCATCTTGCCGACTTCCTGGTAGATGAAGCCGAAGCTGCTGGGGGCGGCGCCGGAAATGGAACCGGCCGACGCGGGCAGATCCACAACGCTGCCGGTGACGGGATCAACCCGTGTTCCGACGCTCTGGCCCAAGGCGCTGTTGTCCCGGCCCGTCATATAGGCGCTGTGCCCGCCCAGCTTCACCGCTCCGCCCCATTGCACGCCCAGCTCCCGGGCGACTTCCTTGTTGGCCTCCACGATGTAGGCCTCGATGAGCACCTGGGGGGTGGGCTTGTCGAGCTTTTCAAGAACCGCCAGGATCGAGTTGACATCCCGCGGCAGCGCGTTGACGATCAGTGAGTTGGTGTGCTGGTCCACCAGGACCGAGCCGATCGCCTTGTTGGCTTTGTCCGGCGTCAGGAAGTACTGCATGTTTTTCTGCAGCAGATCGGCCGATGCGAACTTGACCGGGACGATCCGGGTGACCGGCGCTTCGGCCAGCTGCAGGTCCCTGCGTCGGGACTCCTTGCGCAGCTCCTCTTCCAGGTCATCGGCCGTCATGATGCGGATGATGTCGCCCTGCCAGGCATAGGTCAGGTTGTGGGTGCGCAGGATGCCGATAAAAACCTGGTCCCATGGGGCCTGGGTGATGTTGATGTTGGAGCGGCCGATGACCTTGTCGTTCAGGATGAGGTTGACGTCGGCCGCGCGAGCCAGGGCACGCAGGAGCACCGAAACGTCGACGTTGCTCATCTTCAGACTGACCCGCTTGGTGGGCAGCGGCCGCTCCGTTTCGACCTTGATTTCACTCGGACGCCCGGCCGCCTCTTTTACGATTTCCTTCGGCGATTGGGAGGCACCGGGTGAAAACCCTTTGGACTCCTGCGCCTTGGCCTTCCATTTATCCATGAAAGGGTCGGCCGGCTCCGACTTCTTCACTGGGGCGCAACCCCATGCCAGCAACGTGCTGAGAGTCCCGATGATGGCCGCATGCCGCAAACAGTGTAATCTGATCATAGCCAACCCATCCTATTCGCTTTCCTGGAGTGGAAGCACAACCTCTCCCTGAGAGGACGTCATGATCACTTTGTTGGGGAGAATGGTTTTGATGCTGAAGGCGCCGGGGCTCACCCGATCCCCGGCTTCGTACTCCATGCCATTGATAATCGCCAGCCGTTTGGAGCCGATTTCGAGAAATCCGCTGAAGATCAGGTTGGAAACCGCACGGGCGGTTTCCTTCGGCGAGCGATCATCGGCTGGCGGCGGTGCGGCTTTGCGGATGACCATAAACGGATCCAGCTTCCAGGCTGCTTCCGCCTTTTGAATGATCAGCGCGCTGGATTCCGAAGCCGCACTCTTGGCGGCGTCCGCCACTTTGGAGATGAAGACACTCAAATTCTCAGCAGGTTGCGGCGCAGTGGCTCCGGGACTGGTCTTGGCCCGCGGCAGGAGAAGCTCGATCGCTCCGTAGCCGACCGTAAGCACCATGATTCCGACGATGATTTTTTCGCGCTTGGTCATAATAAGGCAGTGCCTATTCTCTGGCCATCCAGATTTTTAGCCCAAACTCCCTGCCGTTCTCAACGGCCCGGATATCGATCTCCTCGATGCTCTCAAAATACGGCAGGGCGCCCACATCGATCAGCAAACCGCGCAGATCCGAGAACTGGCCGCTCGCCGCAAACCTGATTAGAAAGCGGCTGGAGGCATCGGTGAGGGTGTTGACCTCCGGAACGATTTCCCGGACATTGAGGTGATGTGCCGCCGCCAGCTGCTGCAGCCGCTTGGGCACACCGGTGATTTCAGCGCGGGTGAGCTTGGTCCGGTTCGGGGCCGGCAGGCTCTGAGGTTCCGCTGTTTTCGTTTTTGCAAAAAGGCTCTTGAAGACCGGGGAAAGGATTTTCTGCTCCTCGATTCGGGATTGCAGGTTTTCGATATCCCGGTCGAGCTCGGCGGAAAGCCGTTGCGTCGGCAGGATGACCAATACCAGAAATGCTAGGACCCCGAGGCCGCAGAGCACCAGCAGGATCAACGTCTGGGGGGGCAGAATGAAGCCAAGTTTGCCAGTTTTCATGACCTACACTAGATCCAATTGGGCGGTAAACCGGATGACCGGCTGGTTGTCCATCGTTTCCAACGATTTTTTGCTGATGGTCGCATGCTTGAAAAGAGTCGAATTTTTCAGCCCCATCAGGTAAGCCGCCAAGTCTGCTTCAAGGGTCGTACGGTCGCCGAAGATGACGCCATCCAGAATCATCACCTTTTTCGGGGGCTCGGCCTTGCCGGCCGCCTTGCCCGTCGGCGCAGGCGCAGCCGGTGAGCCGAGCCGAGTGGTGATGCTCAGCAGCCGAACACTGGACGGGGTCGAATTGGCCACTTCTCCCAACACGGCCACACCGAGAAAATTATTTCCGATCCCCTGCAGGCTCCGGTTCTGCGCACGAATCCGGTCGACCAGTTTGAGGATCAGATTCTTATCCACTCGCAGATCAAAGCTGCTGAGCTGGTTTTGCAGTCCGGCTTTCTTGAAATCCCTTTCCTTGATCTGTTGGTCCTGCCAAAACGCAATGCCGGTGCACGCGAGTATCAAGGCCAAAAAGCAAGCGAGCATCCCACGGTTTATGTTGCGGGCGATCGATGTTTTGCGCTTATCCTTGTGGGTATGAAGGAAGTTCGGAGTGATGGGATTTTGGGCCAGCGCCATTCCCAGCGCCGGCGCAAACGAACTCTTCACCGATCCGGATTCGGGGAGCGCGGCCAGCGCGCTAAAATGCTCGTCCTCTGCAAAGGGATCAATGATCTCAATCGGCAGGCCGAGTTCGTCGCTGATGTAATCCAATATGCGCGGATGCAGTTCGACACCACTGGAGATGTAAATCTTCTCCACCCGGGCGTTGTCGAAGTTGATCCCGAAATGTCGGATGGTTCGTTCAACCTGCCGGACGAGCCGTTCCAGAGCCGGCAGGATCATCTGAAAAATTCGCTCCGCCTTTATGGCCAGCTGTTTGTCTGAAGCGGTTTCCGCTGCGGGTTCATGAACCGGGCCGAAAAATACGCTTTGAGCGACGTCCAACTCCTGTTTCAGCCGCGTCTTGATCGCCCGAATCCGGTTCTGATCGGTGGTCGGGGATTTCGCCAGCGTGAGTTCAAACCAGTTCTGCTCAATCTCGTGCTGCAGCGCCTCGACCATGGTACGGATGCCGGCTTTGATGCCGCGCGACAGCACCAGATTCCCATCGCAGAAGATATCAATACGCGACCAGCCCCGGCCGATGTAAAGGCTGGAAACGGGAACGCCATGGGTTTGGATGCGACCGGAACGCAGCAAGGTCTGAAACGCGAAAGGAACCGTGGAGATGCCCGTTAGCGGGAATCCGGAGCGAATGAACAGATTCTGAAATTCTTCCACCACTTGACGCGGGGCCGTATAAGCCAGCACGGCTGTTTTCTTTGCGCCACCTTCCTCGGCTTCGCCCAGCACGTCAAAATCGAAGACGGTCTCATTTTCTTTAAATGTGGAATGCTTCTGATAGGACCAGAAAGCGGAATTTCCAATCTGATTCTGAGAAACCTTCGGAATTTTTAGATGACGGGTTTCCACTCGGGCCGTCGGGATAGTGGCCCAGAGTTCAACCGCTTTGGCGGGGCCGCAAAATTTTGAGAGCGCCGCCCCCAAGAATTGCGGAAAACTGGGATGGTCTCTATGAATCTCCGGGTCAAAGGGGATGCGCGTATAATCTACCAACTCGACCTTGCGGTCTGAGATCCGTTTGACCTTGACCAGCTTAAGATCCTCCCGGCCTAGATCCACTCCCACCGTGAGGCTTCCTCGGGTCAACGAGAACGAACTGCTCAGAAGAGTGCTCCATCGCCGGCCTATCGGCTTTTCCACATCAACGCTGGGCTGGTTCTCCGCATCCGAGTCGCGAATCAGCTCCAAAAGCCTCTCGGTTGACGATAGCTCATCCTGCTTGGCCAAAGTATTATCTCCGTTGAAATATCAATTCCGCCGCAGAAAAAGGTGGGTTTTGAATTATCAAATAACCACATTAATTAATTCATAAAATGCACGGGAAGTCAAGAAGAACACTACTTGGTGCGTTTGAAGCAAGCGATTTTGCTGGATACACTGAATTTTTACCGTTCATAACGATATGACGCAGCGGAGGATACAGGGCCGGCGGCTGAACCGCAAGTGGAAAAAGAGCCGAGACGATAGCGACTATCATTCTTTTTCAAATTTGCCTATTGTCAAAACCAAATTTCGCCGGTAATATGTAGTTTAGTACATACATTCTGTTTGCGCCTTAAGATCGGCGAAGGAGACCTTGGATTGATATGGATAATGAGTTGATTGGTATCAGCAAGAACATCCATCGCATCCGAGAACTCATCGATCGCGTCGCGCAGACGGGCCTCAATACCATCGTATGCGGCGAAACAGGTGTCGGCAAGGAGCTGGTCGTTCAGAGTCTTTATCAAAAATCCGACCGAGTCGGCAAAGCCTTTGTCAAAGTGAATTGTGCAGCATTACCCGACAGCCTTCTTGAAAGCGAAATGTTCGGCTACGAACAAGGGGCCTTTACCGGTGCCGAACGACGACGCAGGGGTAAGTTTGAGCAAGCGCATGGCGGGGTGTTGTTTCTGGATGAAATCGGCGACATGACCCTGCCGCTTCAGTCCAAACTCTTGCATGTCTTGCAGGGCGGCGATTTCACCCCGCTTGGATCCGAAAAAACAGTTAAAACCAACGCCTGGGTCATTGCGGCGACCAACCACGAGCTGGAAAAAGACCTGTCCGCCGGAAAGTTCCGGGAGGATCTTTATTTTCGATTGAGCGCCATCAAGATTTTTATCGAGCCGTTGCGCAACCGTCCAGAGGACCTTCCTTACTTAATCGACTACTACATCCAGAAATACCAACGCGAATTCAACGCCCGCGAGCTGGTCATGCCGAGGCAAAAGACCATCGATCGGCTTTGCGCTTACTCCTGGCCGGGGAATGTGCGCGAGCTGCAGAACATGCTCAAGCGGATTATGATCCTCGGCGATGGCGACGAAAACATCAGCGCATTGATGAGCGTGGTTGCCGAGGACGGCGGAACCGCCGCGCCGGCCGCCTCCTGTGCCGTGCCGGCAACCGCTGCGCCGGTCTTCGACGCTCGAGACCTGGGGGACCTTTCGGCGCTGTCGCTGAAGAAGGTGCGTAAGAAGGCCATGGACCAGGTCGAGCGGGAGGTCATCTCCTATGTTTTGCAGAAGACGGCGTGGAACCGCAGCAAGGCCACCAA
>CAZEKN010000038.1:9228-13481 GCA_964512755.1 uncultured Desulfatibacillum sp.
TGGCATGTAAAATGCTATGCGAACCTCTGTTCGGCATTATGGATAACTCCGTTTGCCGGGTTCCAAAAACCAACCATACCATCGAGAACTCCGCGATGCAGTCGAGAATGGGAAACCTCGCTTTCGTCGACAATGGCGATCGGCGGTCAGGCATGGATCGTCGCACTTTTTCATATACCTGCTACATCCCAGAGCGACGTATGGGGGCAGAACGGCGCAGCGGAGAAGACCGCCGAAGAAACAAGCGCTTCAGCATCATCCCTGAACTAGAAGCGAGTCCAGCGAGCGACCGGCAGGGATCTGTTGCACCCCGCAACTCGGCAACTTAATCCATTCATCTCAACCCTTGAGCTTTCCCTCTTTTCGTCGAATCGGCACCGACCGGCGGCGTTCGGATCGTAGCCGCCTTACGGCCCTGCGCTTGCAACCACCATCAGGGCTTGCTAAATACCTTAAATGCAAAGGTGAGGCATAATAGCTCGCTTGTCCGTGATCGCAGCCGGCGATCGACCGGCGGCGGAAACCGAATCAGACCCGCAGGCGGTGAAAACGCGCATGAAAACCACACCCAAAATCCGCGTCCGCTTCTGGGACCAGATGGTGCTGATCGGCATCGGTTTGGCGCTGTTCTACACGGTCTTCGAATCCATCCTGTCCATCTTCCTGCAGGTAAACGTCGATTTCATGCAACGCATCTTCGGTACCGGGCCGAGCACCATATACAGCCGTCTGACCATCCTTTGTCTGTTCGCCATTTTCGGTTCGCACGCCCAGTATACCATCAACCAACGCCACGCAGCGGAGGCCGCCCTGCGCGAAAGCGAAGAACGCTTTCGGCTCATCATCGAAAACTCGCCGGTGGGCTACTTCGAACTCGACCTCAAGGGCAGCTTCGTCTTTTTCAACAACGCCACCTGTGACATTCTCGGCTATCCCGCGCACGAGCTGGGTTGGAAAGGGCACGGCGATGTGGCGGATGCCTCCAGCCGCAGCCGGTTGTCCGAAGTTTTTGAAAGGGTGCTCGCGTCGGCGGAAACGGCCAAATCCGTGGATTGGGTTCTCACCCGCCGTGACGGATCCAAACGATTTGCGGAATCGTCCATTTCTCTTCTCAAGGATCGCAAGGGACGCCCTTCCGGCTTCAGCGTATTCCTCAGAGACATCACGGAACGAAAACGTTCCGAAGCGCTGATGCGCGCCAAATTGGCTGCCGAGGCCGCCAGCCGAACCAAGGGCGAGTTTCTGGCCAGCATGAGCCATGAAATCCGTACACCCTTGAACGCCATTATCGGCTTGGTCGAGCTACAGTTGGGCACCGATTTGACCGCCGACCAGCGCGAAGACCTCGACGTGGTCAAGTCATCGGCTTATGCGCTGCTTTCGATCATCAACAACGTATTGGATTTTTCCAAGATCGAAGCCGGAAAACTGGAACTGGAGCGAACGCGTTTCAGCATGGAGTCCTTCCTGGATGAATCCGTCCGAATCATGGCCATGAAGGCCCATCTCAAGGGCCTGGAGCTGGCTTACCGCATGGAGCCGGATGTGCCGGACCGGCTCATCGGAGATCCCAATCGCCTGCGCCAAGTGGTGCTGAATTTGGTGGATAACGCCATCAAGTTCACCGAACGGGGGGAGGTCATCGTGCATGTATCCCTGCGCGGAGAGACGCCGACGGAGGTTCGTCTTCAGTTCACCGTTACCGATACCGGCATCGGTGTGGCCCCGGACAAACAGCAGCGCATCTTCAAACCCTATGATCAGGGGGACCCGGCGGTGGCGCGGCGTTTTGGCGGGACGGGTCTGGGGCTTGCCGTTTCCAGCCGGCTGGTGCGGATGATGGGCGGCCAGATCGCCCTCAGCAGTCGTCCGGGGCAAGGCAGCGCATTCGGATTTACCGCGCTGTTCGGCCGCGCCCCGGACATTCAAGAAATCCCCGCAGCCCTGCCGCCGGAGGAGCTTCAGGGGAAATCCGTGCTGGTTGTGGACGATAACGCGATGACCCGTCGCATTGTCAAGGAAATCCTGGAAAGGCATCGGATGGAGGTCCGCCTGGCGGGCAGCGCCGAAGAAGCGCGGCCGGCGTTTATGGAGGGAGGGCCTCCGGAGGTAGTGTTAGTGGATTCCGCCCTGCCCGGAGCCGATGGATTCTCCTGCGTCGAATGGCTGCGCCAGGAGGCTGGGTATCGCGGGCCGGTCATCCTGATGTTGACCTTCACCCATCTCAAACGGAAATCGGAATGCGCCGGTTTGGGCGTAACGGCTACGTTGCTCAAACCGTTCGGATCCCGGGAACTCGTGCAGGTGTTGGTCAAAGCCCGGGCGGTCGGATTCGATCCGCCTTCCGCCACTCTCGAGACCGGTTCGGCAGCCGCACCGATCAGCGAGCCTTCCGTCCCAGGGCCTTCCCCCGCTTCGCCGCCGGTCGGTGCCGCACGGAGACTGAGGATTCTCGTAGCGGAGGATACCCCTGTCAACCAGAAATTCATTCTGCGACTGCTGGATCGATGGGGTCACACGGCCGTGCTGGTCGATGACGGTCTCAAGGCCGTGGCAGAGGTCGCCAAGACGGTATTTGACGTGGTGCTGATGGATGTTCAGATGCCGGAGATGGACGGACTGCAAGCGGCGGCCGCCATCCGCAAGATGGAAGCCGGAAGCCGCCGGCACATACCGATTATCGCCATGACGGCTCACGCCATCAAGGGCGATCGGGAGCGTTGCCTGACTGCGGGGATGGACGATTATCTCTCCAAACCCATTGATGCCGGATTGCTGAAACAGGTTGTCGAGCGGCTGACAGCCGGGCATGCAGCGCCGGAATTGGAAGGCGTCGGCGCGGCCATGATGCCGGGCGTTCTGAACGCCTTTGAGAATGACTGGGGTTTTTTTGCGGAAGTCGTGGACGTGTTCTTCAGCGACTACCCGCGCCAGCTTGACAGCCTGCGGACATCCGCGCAACGCCGAGACACGGCCACTTTCCGGCGGGCCGCTCACTCGCTGAAGGGGATGCTCCGGAATTTTCAGGCCGAAGCCTCCGCCGAAAAGGCATTTCGTTTGGAATCCATGGGGCAGTCCGGAAACCTTGCCGGCGCAGAGGCGTTGATCGAAGAACTCGCAACCGAGGTCAAACAGCTGGAAGTTCAGTTGCGCAAATTGCTTGGAGAAAAACTGCCCAACCGGCCCGAAAACTCCGTAACCGTCTGACATGGAGCTCTAAACCGGAAAGAGTGCCGCCACGACCCGCGCCATCATTGAAAAATAGGCTTTTCAGCCAGCCTGTTGTATAATCGATCCATCATGCGGCAGCCTTAAGTCAAGAACACTTATGAAAAAGAAGAAAATATTGGTCGTCGACGACGACCGTGTCATTTTGACCTTTGCGAGCAAGTTGCTCTCACGCGAGGGTCATGAGGTCATCACGGCGGGGGACGGCTTCGAAGCGCTGAACGTGCTCTCCGGATTCACACCGGATATCATGTTTTTCGATCTGATCATGCCCAAAATCGACGGCGACAAGCTGATTCAGATCGTCCGCAGCATGCCCCCTCTGAAGAATTGCTTTCTCGTAATCGTCTCGGCTGCGGTGGCCGAAATCGATTTCAATTTCCAGGATACCGGCGCGGACTATTATGTGGCGAAGGGCCCTTTCAGCGCCATGGCCGAGAATTTTCTATCGGCCATTCGGGCCTCCGAGAACCCACCCACGGCGGAGGTACCCAAACCCGTGGTTGGTCTCGAACACGTCTATGCCCGTCAGCTGACCCGGGAGCTGCTCTCGCGCAACCGGCACCTGGAAACGATCCTTGAAAGCATGGCCGAGGGCATTCTTGAAGTGTATGCCGGCAGGATCGTTTATGCCAATTCGGCCGCCATTGCCGTGCTCGGTATTCCCCAACAGAAACTGCTGACCGCCTATCCGCCGGATCTGTTCACCGGGAATGTCCGTGATCGAATCGAGAGTCTTTTTGCGGCCGTCCCCGGGCTGTCGGCCGAGACCGGGGTGAACCAGCCGCTAGAGCTCAATGGCCGGCAGGTGGTCGTCAAGAAGTTGCCGGTCAAAGGCGATGAGGCGACCGTTATTCTGATGATCACCGATATCACCGAGCGCAAGCGATTGGAGATGCAGCTCCAGCATGTGCAGAAGATGGAGGCCATCGGTACGATCGCCGCCGGAGTGGCCCACAATTTCCGCAATACCCTGACCGAGATTCTGGTGAACAGCCAGCTGATCCAGCTCAACCACAAGGATC
>CAZEKN010000039.1:0-13257 GCA_964512755.1 uncultured Desulfatibacillum sp.
CCGCTTATGATTTTATAATGGAAACAGCGGCCACCGGACGATCGGTTCTTTTTGTCGGAACCAAGAAGCAGGCCAAGGAAGCCATTTACGAAGAGGCCAACCGAGCAGAAATGTTCTACGTTCAGAACCGATGGCTCGGGGGGATGCTCACTAATTTCCAGACGATCCGCAAGAGCATTGAACGTCTGAACTACCTCAATACGATTCACAACGACGGCGCCATCAACTTGTTTCCCAAAAACGAGCGCATCAAACTCGCCAAGGAGCGGGAAAAACTCGATGACAACCTGGGGGGCATCCGGAATATGGATCATCTCCCGGGGGCGGTTTTCATTATCGATCCCAAGAACGAGGCGATTGCGGTGCACGAAGGCCGTCGGCTCAAGATTCCCATTGTGGCCATCGTCGATACCAACTGTGATCCGGACCAGATCGATTACCCGATTCCGGGCAACGACGATGCCATTCGCGCGATTCGGCTGATGACGTCGCGCATGGCCGATGCGTGCCTGGAGGGGCGGCAGAAATGGATGGAGCGCCAGCAGGCCGAGGCGGACAAAACCCCGCCAGCGGACCTTAAACCGTTGAGCGCTGTGATGGATTTGAAACCCGGCGAGCGGAAAGTGATCTCGGATGGCGCTTCGGGTCCGGTGGTTGAAATCATTCGTCGATACCCAACGGAGGCGGATGCCTCCACCGCCGCTGCGGATCCGACCGATGGTGGTGCGGATGAGACGACAGGAGAGAGATGATGGCTGAAATCAGCGCGAAACTGGTAAAAGAACTCCGCGAAAATACCGGAGTCGGCATGATGGACTGCAAGGAAGCACTGGTCGCCTCCGGGGGGGACATGGCCCAGGCGGTTGATTTCCTGCGAAAGAAAGGCTTGGCCAGCGCTCAAAAACGCGCTGGCCGCGCTACAAGTGAAGGCACATTGGCCGCCTACATCCACATGGGTGGCAAACTCGGCGTGATGGTGGAAGTCAACTCCGAAACCGACTTTGTAGCCAAGAACAATCAATTTCAAGAATTCGCCAAGAATATTGCGATGCATATCGCCGCATCGAATCCGCTCGGCATCCGACCCGAGGATGTGCCCCCGGAGGTCGTGGCGAAGGAGCGGGAGATTTATGCCGTTCAGGCCAAGGAGACCGGAAAACCGGAGAAGGTCATCGAAAAGATCGTCGAGGGCAAACTTAAGAAGTTTTTTGAGGACAACTGCCTGTTGCAGCAACGTTATGTCCGCAATCCGGATATTACGGTGGGCGATCTGCTCAACGAATTGATCGCCAAAATCGGTGAGAATATTTCCATCCGACGTTTTGTGCGTTATCAAGTGGGAGACTAGACCGTCGTGCAGCCAGCTTGCTACAAGCGTGTGGTCATCAAGCTCAGCGGTGAAGCGCTCATGGGGAACCAGGAGTTCGGCATCGCGCCGGACATGATCCGCTACGTCGCCGAGGAGATCCGTTCCGTTGCGACGCTGGGCGTCCAAGTGGCGATCGTGGTAGGGGGCGGCAACATTTTTCGTGGGATCGCGGCCAGTTCTTACGGGATGGATCGAACGTCCGCCGACCACATGGGCATGCTGGCCACCGTGATCAACAGTCTAGCGCTCCAGGATGCTTTGGAAAAGCATGACGTTCAGACCCGCGTCCAGACCGCCATCGCCATCCACCAGGTCGCGGAGCCCTATATTCTGCGACGAGCCATCCGGCATCTGGAAAAAGGTCGTGTCGTCATCTTCGCCGCCGGCACGGGAAACCCTTATTTTACCACCGATACCGCAGCCGTGCTGCGTGGCCAGGAAATCCATGCCGAAATCCTGCTCAAGGCGACCAAGGTTGACGGCGTTTATGATGCGGATCCCGTTAAGAATAAAGACGCCACGCTGCTGAAGCGGATCAGTTACATGGAGGTGCTCGAGCGGCAGCTTAAAGTAATGGATACGACCGCAATATCCTTGGCGATGGATAACGAGCTGCCGTTAGCCGTTTTCAAGCTCAAAACCCAGGGCAACATTCGGCGCGTGGTCTGCGGAGAAAATATCGGAACACGAATTTATACCTAAGGATTCCGTGCCGGACTGGAAGCTCTGATGCCAACCTGCGCCGCGCCAATGAAACTGTGAGGAGAATGCCATGATCGATTCCATTTACCAGGACACCCATGAGAGCATGGAAAAGTCGATCGCTTCCCTTAAAAAAGATCTCAAGCGGGTTCGAACCGGACGGGCATCCTTGTCTCTCCTGGACGGAATCAAGGTGGATTATTATGGCACCTTGACACCCCTGAACCAATTGGCGACCCTGGCGGTTCCCGAAAGTCGGCTGATTACGATTCAACCATGGGATGCAACGGTCCTCAAAGAGATGGAGAAAGCCATTCTCAAATCCGACCTCGGCCTGACGCCTTCCAGTGATGGCAAGATCATGCGGATTGCCATCCCGCCGCTGACGGAGCAGCGCCGCAAGGAACTGGTCAAGGTGGTCCACAAGATCTGCGAGGAATACAAGGTGTCGATCCGCAACGTCCGGCGCGACTCAAACGAAATGGTCAAGGAACTGAAAAAGGACGGGAAGGTCTCGGAAGACGATGCCTTCAAGTCCCAGGAGAAGATACAGAAGATCACCGACGATTACATCCGGCTCGTCGACGAGTGTTACAAAGAAAAAGAGAAAGAAATCCTTGAGTTCTAACGACGCGTCTCAACAGCGGCGCGCAGAAGCAGATGTCCGGATGCCGGTCCATGTGGCCATTATCATGGATGGCAACGGGCGCTGGGCGCAGAAACGACTGCTCTCCCGCATCCTGGGTCATGAAAAGGGGTCCGAGGCGGTGCGGATGGCCGTCCGAACCTGCCGTGAACTTGGAATCGCCTTCCTAACGCTCTACGCATTTTCAACGGAAAATTGGCAACGATCCAAGGCCGAGGTGGACGGCCTCATGCGGTTGCTGCGGCGTTTTTTAAAAACCGAGCTACCGGAGATGCTTCAGAACAATATCCGCCTGCATGTCATCGGTCGTACCGAAAGACTGCCGTTGGATGTTCAGCAAACCCTGAGCCAAGCGATGGCCGCGACGCAGGCGAACACGGCGTTGCAGCTCAATCTTGCGTTGAGCTACGGCGGACGGGATGAGATCACCCGTGCGGCGCGGGCATTGGCGGCCGAGGTTCAAGCCGGCCTCATCGGGCCTGAAGACATTTCCGAAGAGCGCGTCGCCTCTTGTTTGGACACTCGCGGTATCCCCGACCCGGATATACTCATACGTACCGGCGGCGACATGCGTATCAGCAACTTCCTGCTCTGGCAACTCGCGTACACTGAATTTTTTATCACCTCCACTCTTTGGCCGGATTTTAACCGTGAGCAGTTTCTGAAGATTCTCGACGATTTTCAAACTCGGGAGCGGCGTTTCGGCCGCGTGTAAATTCCCAGCTGAAGGCGGATGGCATCCATGGTTCTCAAAACTAAGAGCCAGGACCACTTCAAGCGCTGGCTCACCGGACTGACGGCCCTGCCGGTGTTGATTGGGTGCGTGGTCGCCGGCGGTCTCTTTTTCACCTCATTGGTCGCGCTCGCCGCCCTGGCAGGCCTCTGGGAATTTTTTCGCATTGTTGTTCAGCCCGGTGCTCCCATACTCAGACAACCTGTGATTCTTGTGGGTTTTGCCGCCGGCCTTGGATTGATTCTTGGTGTGCATGGCGGCAGGCCGGAGATCATCGGAGTGGTGCTGAGCCTGAATGTCGTGATTTCCGGTCTTCTATCCTTGCGGCGGTTTGCGGCCGACCGGATGGTGCTGGAGTGGGCCGCCCGACAGGTTCAGGGCGTCTGTTACATTCCATTGTCTTTGTCGCTGCTGATTCTGTTGCGATCGTCCGCTGACGGGGTTACCTGGATTTTTCTCCTGTGCGCGATCATTTTCGCCGGAGACACGACAGCCCTGTATGCAGGCACTCTCTGGGGCCGGCATCGGCTCAGCCCAGCCATCAGCCCGGGAAAAACCATCGAAGGCTCCGTTGCCGGACTGGCGGCGGGTCTGGTGGTAGGCCTGGTTGCCAAAGCACTTTTTATGCCCGAATGGGAGTGGGCGGACTGCATACTCTTTTCGGTCGCAGTGGGAGTCGCCGGGCAGGTGGGCGATTTGTTCGAGTCCGCGCTCAAGCGTTCGTCCAACGTAAAAGATTCCGGTACGTTGCTGCCGGGTCACGGAGGAGTGCTCGATCGCATCGATGCCCTGTTGTTTGCCGCGCCGGTAGCCTTTGGATTGCGGATGTATCTTTTATGAAAACGGTCTCAATTCTGGGTTCTACAGGCTCTATCGGCCGCAATACCCTCGAGGTCGTGCGACAATTCCCGGAGTGTTTCGACGTGAAGGCCCTGGCTGCCAAGCATAGCGTGACGCTGCTGGCCGAACAGATCCGGGAGTTTGCACCCGAGGCCGCCGCTGTTTTTGATGAGAACACCGCTCGCCAGCTTGAGCCGCTCCTGCCTGCGGGATGCCCGACCCGGATTCTATTCGGCGCCGAGGGGTACACCAGCGTAGCTTCCTGGGAGTCCGCGTCGCTGACGCTTACGGCCATGGTCGGCGCGGCAGGGCTCTTGCCGACACTGGCCGCGATCGATTCCGGAAAAACCATTGCTCTCGCCAACAAGGAAACCCTGGTTATGGCAGGATCGTTGGTGACCGCACTCGCCGCTGCCCGAGGGGTCGCCATCCTTCCGGTGGACAGTGAGCATAGCGCGATCTTTCAGTGTCTGCAGGGCCAGCGCCGGGAGGATGCGGTTCAGATTCTGCTGACCGCCTCCGGCGGACCGTTTCATCGGCGCGCACGTGAGGAATTCGCCGCGATCACACCGGCTGAGGCGTTGCGGCATCCAAATTGGTCTATGGGAGCAAAGATCACGATCGACTCTGCCACCCTGATGAACAAAGGGCTTGAGGTGATCGAGGCCAAATGGCTCTTCGGGATGCCGCCGGATAGGATTCGTGTCGTCGTGCACCCCCAGAGCATCATTCACTCGATGGTGGCCTTCAGGGACGGCTCGGTGATCGCTCAATTGGGTGTTCCGGACATGAAAGGGCCGATCGCCTATGCTCTTTCCTATCCCGATCGCCTGGCATTGGGGCAGCCGCTGCCCGCTTTTTCAAGCGATATGCCCCTGACCTTTTCAGATCCGGACCTGGCAAAATTTCCCTGCCTCGATCTGGCATATGAAGCCTGCCGCAGAGGAGGGACCCTGCCGGCCGTGCTGAATGCCGCCAATGAGGTCGCCGTGAATGCGTTTCTGCAGGAGCGAACGGCCTTCATGTCGATCCCTGCAATCGTCCGAGGCACAATGGATGCCCATGTGCCGGTGGACGATCCCGGCCTTGAGGATATCCTCGCCGCCGATGGTTGGGGGCGCCAGAAGGCCAGTGAGTTGACCAGCTCCGGCGATCGTTAGATCGGCTGCAGGAATCGCCAGCGAACCGCAGGATCACCGGCTCGCCTCATGGCCCTGGGTTGCTCGCGCGTGGGTATTCTTGCATTATATTCTGACTGCGGGAAGGAATTGACTAAAGATATATGACACACAGTGCTTTCGCATTTCTAGTCGTGCTGGGCATTCTCATTTTCTTTCACGAATTCGGACATTTTCTGATCGCGCGGTTGTTCGGGGTGGGGGTTGAGAAGTTCTCCCTTGGTTTCGGACCCAGGCTGATCGGAAAAAGAATCGGTATCACCGACTACCGTCTCTCTCTCGTGCCCCTGGGCGGGTACGTGAAAATGGTGGGCGAGGAGCCGGACGAAGAGCTCGATCCAAACCTGGTACCCCTCTCTTTCACCCACAAGAACGTCTTGAAACGCTTTCTGATCGTCTTCGCCGGCCCGTTTTTCAATGTCCTGCTGGCCGTGCTGATTTTTTTTGTTATCTCCTGGGCCACCGGCATTTTGATCCTAAAGCCTGCCGTCGGGTCGGTCAAAGACGGGTCACCCGCCTTTCTATCCGGCCTCAAGAAAGGGGACCTCATCACCGCCATCAATGGAGTTCCGGTTGAAACCTGGGAGGAAATGGCGGATCGGATTGGCCATAGCAACGGACAGCCGTTGGAGATCGCTGTCGCGCGACCGGAGGGACCTGTCGTACTGGCCGTCACGCCGGAGTTGATCACGGCCAAGAACCTGTTGGGGGAGGACATCCGTCGCTACGTCATCGGAATCGGGACCGCTGGGGAAACCTATTCCAAGAGGCTTTCTTTGCTGGAGGCCGTCTCCGAGAGCTTTCGGCAGACGTATGCCATTGTAGAGCTGATGGTGGTCATCGTGGTCAAATTGTTGACCGGCGACATCTCCATTGACACCGTCGGCGGGCCCATTATGATCGCTCAAATGGCCGGCGACCAGGCCAAAGCCGGCGTCAGCAGTCTGTTCCAGTTCATTGCCGTCATCAGTGTCAACTTGGCGGTCATCAACCTGCTGCCGATTCCGGTGCTGGACGGCGGCCACCTGCTGTTTTTCCTGATCGAAGCCATTATGGGCCGGCCGGTCAATTTGAAGGTCCGTGAGATCGCCCAACAGGTCGGTATGGTCATCCTGATCATGCTGATGATCCTGGTCTTTTACAACGACATCATCAGGCTGTTTTTCAGCTCCTGACAGCAGTGAACCCTTACCTGAGATGTGGACCATGCCCTCCCGACTGGAAATCGCACTCAAGGACCATCTGGTCGACGCTGAAGGTGAAGGCCTCCGGAAAAAAACGCAGGCGTATTTCGGCATCGAGTTGGATCGGGTCCGCACCGTGAACGTGTTGATGATCGATGCGGACCTTGCACCGACCCAACTCGAAACCATTCGGAAGGATATTTTTACCAATCCGGTCACCCAGGAATCTTCCTTCCGCCCGCTGCCCGTGGAGGGGGATTGGGTCGTCTGGGTCGGCTTCCGCCCGGGGGTGAGGGATAACCCGGGTGCCACCGCCATGGAAGCCATCGAGGACCTGCTCGGCATTCGCTTGGCAGAAGGGGAGGCGGTCTACACCTCTAAACGCTATTGCCTGGGCGGTCCGCAGTTGACCCGAAAAGACGTCGAAACGATCGCCGGGGAACTGCTGGCGAACGATATCATCCAGCAATGGCGGATCTGGCCGAAACAGGAATGGGATCCATCCGTCGGCATCGGTGTCATCCTGCCCAAGGTACGCCTGAATCACTCTCCGACCGTGACGGTCATCCCGATCGACAGCGATGCAGCTCTAAAGCGTATCAGCGATGAGCGCCACCTGGCGTTGAACCCAAACGACATCCCCGTCATCCGCGCTTACTTTTGCGACCCGCGGGTGCGCGCCGCGCGTGCGGCGGTGGGATTGGCCGAACCGACCGATGTCGAAATCGAATATATTTCCCAAGCGCGCAGCGATCACTGCAACCACAACACCTTCCGGGGGCTGTTCCGCTACCGGGCGACGGGCGGCGGCCCAATTGAATGTGTAGACAACCTGTTCAAGACCTGCATTGAAGCCCCGACGCTGGAATTGGCGGAGAAGAAGCATTGGGTGGTTTCGGTCCTGTGGGACAATGCGGGTGTGGGGCGCCTGGATGATGAGAACTACTATGTCATTACCGGAGAGACCCACAATTCGCCGTCCAACATGGAAGCTTACGGCGGAGCCATCACCGGCATTGTCGGCGTCTATCGCGATCCGCTGGGGACCGGCAAGGGGTCCAAGCTCGTCATGGGCAGCTACGGCTTCTGTGTCGGCCCGCGGGACTATGCCGGTCCACTAAGGCCGAGGCTGCATCCGCGCCGGCTTCTGGACGGCGTCATCGAAGGCGTTCGGGACGGCGGCAACAAGAGCGGCATTCCCACGACGTTCGGACAAGTAGTTTTCCATCCCGGTTACATGGGCAAATGCCTGGTCTTCGTAACCGCGGTCGGCGTGATGCCGGCTCACATCGGGGGAGAGCCATCCGAGCAGAAGCAGACCGCTCCGGGCGATTTGCTCATCATGTGTGGAGGACGGGTCGGCAAGGATGGCATCCACGGTGTGACCGCTTCCTCCGAGGTTTTCTCCGAACACACCCCGGCCGGCCATGTTCAGATCGGAGATCCGTACACCCAGAAGAAGATGCACGATTTCTTGCTGGAGGCCCGGGATACGGGCTTGATCCGCTTCATCACAGACAATGGCGGCGGCGGCCTTTCCTCTTCGGTGGGAGAATCGGCACGATTCTCGAACGGAGCCGAGGTCGCCCTCGATCAGGTGCCGCTCAAGTATGAAGGCCTCGACCAATGGGAAATATGGGTTTCGGAGTCTCAGGAACGCATGACGGTAGCCATTCGGCCCGAGGATGCCGAAGCCTTCTTATCGCTGTCCCGTAAACATGCGGTTGAAAGCACGGTGATCGGGCGCTACACAGATTCCGGGAAGCTGCACCTCACCTACGATGGAAAGACCTGCGCCTATGTGGACATGGACTTCCTGCAATCCGGCTTTCCCCAATGGGAGTTCGGAGCCGAATGGGCGGCACCGGAGCAACGCGGGTTGCATGAACCCGTGGTCAAGTGCCCAACGGATTTTGGAAGCCTGTTGGTCGATATGCTCAAGCGCCCCAACATTTGCTCGACGGAGTGGATCATCCGCCAGTATGATCATGAAGTCCAGGGGACGAGTGTCGTTAAACCGTTGATCGGTGCCGATCGGGACGTCAACAGCGACGCCTCGGTGCTGCGACCGGTGCTGGGATCGAATCGCGGGATAGCTTTCGCCCAAGCGCTGCTGCCGGCCTACTCCGCCATTGATGCCTATCATATGGCAGCTTGCAGCATTGATGAAGCCGTGCGCCGGGTCTTATCCGCGGGTGGTGATTGGAACCACATTGGCGGCGTGGATAACTTCTGCTGGCCCAACATCCAATTTGATGCGGAAAGCAACCCGGATGGCAAGTTCAAGGCCGCTCAACTGGTGCGCGCCTGCTGGGCGCTTCGCGATATCTGCCGTGCTTACGGAATCCCGCTCCTATCAGGCAAAGACAGCATGTACGTGGACGGGCATCTGATGGGGCGCTATGGAGAGACCCACAAGGTATCGGCCCTGGAGACGCTGCAGTTCGCAACGATATCAGTAGTGCCCGACATCGCGCGCTGCGTGAGCATGGACGTCAAGATGGCCGGTGATCTGGTCTATGCGGTCGGCCTGACCCGCGACGAACTGGGAGGTTCTGAATATTACGAGCATTTGGGCTACGTGGGGTTGAACGTTCCGCGGGTTCACAGCGAAACGTTCGTTTCGATCTATCGGGCGATGAGTCAAGCTGTTGCAAAAGGTTTGGTGGCGTCCGTGCATGGCGCCTACCGGGGAGGCTTGGGCGTGCATCTGGCCATGGTGGCTGTAGGCGGCGGTCTCGGCATGCATGTGGATCTTCGCAAAATACCTGCCGAAGCGGTCACGCGCAACGACACGGTCTTGTTTTCAGAATCCGCGGGTCGTTTCATCGTCACCGTCGATCCACGCCGCCAAGTCGAATTCGAAGACGGCTTCAGGGCGACTCCTTGCGCCTGCATCGGGCGCGTAACAGCTGAGCCTGCTCTGAAGATCGACGGACTGAGCGGAGAGGCGTTGTTGGGCGTTTCGGTTTCGGAGTTAAAAGCGGCCTGGAAGACACCATTCGGCAATTTGGTATGAGCGGGGCCGGGCGGTTAACTTTTTTATTATTAACCAATCCAATAAGTTATGTTTAGATAATTCATCAAAAAGGTACTGAAATGGCCAAGGTCAACGCTCTCGTTCTCACCGGTTTCGGTCTCAACTGCGACGGCGAGACAGCCCATGCTTTTGAGCTGGCCGGCGCCCTCTCTCACCGTGCCCATATCAATTCGTTGATTGAGGGGTCCATCCGACTGGAGGATCATCATATTCTGGTTCTCATCGGGGGGTTTGGGTGGGGGGATGATCACGGCGCGGGAGTCATTCAGGCCGTGCGATTGAAGACCAAACTGGGTGATCAGATCCTGGAATTCGTTGAACGCGGCCGCCTCGTTATCGGCATCTGCAATGGGTTCCAAGCCCTGGTAAATTTAGGTCTGCTGCCGGGCTTTGATGGCGATTACCGATCCCGATCGATCGCACTGACGCCGAATGCATCCGGCAACTTTCGCGACCAGTGGGTTCGCCTGCAGGTCAACCCGAAATCACCTTGCGTCTTCACCCAGCGAATCTCTGTGGCAGATTTCCCTGTTCGCCACGGTGAAGGCCAATTCTACGCCGATGATGCCGTTATCCGCCGGCTGCAGAACGACCATCAAATCGTGCTGCGGTACGCGCTTCCGGACGGAAGCCCTGCCGCAGGACGATTCCCTTATAACCCGAACGGCTCCGTGGACGACATCGCCGGCATATGCGATCCGACCGGGCGAATCTTCGGATTGATGCCCCACCCGGAGGCCTATCATGACTGGACCAACCACCCTGACTGGCTGCGCGAGCGTGAACGCGCCAGACGTGATGGTCGACCATTCGGCGACGGCCCGACCGTCGGCATTCGCCTGCTTTCGAATGCGGTTCGATATATGCAGGAACAATGAAAAAAAGGTGCGCCCGGGCTGGGCGCACCTTTCAGCAAGGTCAGGCGTCGGTTTGAGCCGATTTCAGCGCAGGGCCAGCGGCGTTCTGACCCGGGTTCCCTCGTGAGATTCCTTTCTCGAATCGGTGATCAACACCGTTGATGTGTCGTCTTCCGTGTGCAGGACCAGTAGCTCGCCATAATCAAAGGGAATTACAATCTTATTGGGGGACGATGCATTGCCGAAGTTGTGCTCGTCTGAACGGTAGATGCTGTATATCTGCCCGGGCGTGATGCCGTGGCGTCTGCCTTGATTGATGAAGGCGACATGGGATTCGGCAAAAATGCTCAAGTGCTCTTCCGCCAGAATCAAATTTCCGTCGATTCCCGGCTGACTGTTCTTAATTTCGATCCGCGGGGAGCGTCGTTGATAGGGCATCAAGAGGTCCCCAATCTCGATGGGCCGGTAGGATTCAAGCACCTTGGCGATCGCATACTGGGGTTCTCTCTGAACAATCTCCAGAACCCCGCACAGGAGATGCTGGGTGCCGATCAACTCCTTGGTTTTCCGATCGATGTGCGGCTTGAACGTTCGGTAGATCGTTAATCGCTGGCCCAGGCTCAGAGCGCCATTGCCGTCCGAACGGACGTAGATGATATCACCCTCGCTGATCATCTGCCGGCCGGAGTCCTGCAATTTGAAAATGATCCCTTCGGGGGCCACCGGTACTTTGCGTATGAAGCCATATTGGTCGATCGGTGAAAAATAATAATGAATGCCGCCGACCGGGGCTTCCGCGGCACCCCCCGCCGAAGTACCAGCCCGGCGACTTCCCGCGATGCGGGTCAAACGGATTTTCTGTCCCGGGTAAATCAGATGGGGATTGGAGATGGTCTCGCTGTTTTCTTCCCACAACTCGGGCCAGACCCAGGGAGTTGTCGAGAATCGCCTGGAAAGATCCCAGAGGGTGTCGCCTTTCTGAACTGTATAGTAGTAACCGTTTTCGGTTTCAGCGGCAGCCGGACGAGTCCTATGCTGTGCGGATTCGGCGGCATGACTGACGCTGCGTACGCCAGATAGAATTACGAAGCAGGCTAACGTCAACAACAGACTTTTGAGGATGAATTTCGGGTTCATGGATGACTCCCACTTACATAGAAGGTTGGTTTAATGCCCTAAGTCGTCGCCCTAAAAAAAATAATAAGTTGCTAAAATAAGGGGATCCGTTCGTATATATCGTCATTACG
Organism: uncultured Desulfatibacillum sp.; assembly: GCA_964512755.1. Lineage (GTDB taxonomy): Bacteria > Desulfobacterota > Desulfobacteria > Desulfobacterales > SpSt-501 > SpSt-501. Next base: position 11,797 of record CAZEKN010000039.1, read on the forward strand.
CGCAATTTCTTGAGCTCTATTTCATGCGGTCGGCGGTTGAGCAATATATTATTGTATTTTCATATAGATATAACTCAGAATAACCATTGCTACAGATGCAAAAAGCCCTTGTGGCTTGACTCACCACAAGGGCTTTTTGATTAGTGCGGGGATGCGGATTGAGACGGTATTACATCATGCCGCCCATGCCACCCATGCCGCCCATGCCACCCATACCGCCGCCCATTCCTCCTCCACCGGGCATGGGGTGGTCGGCCTTTTCTTCAGGCCGCTCCGCCACCATGGCTTCAGTGGTCAGCATGAGGCTGGCAACCGACGCGGCGTTTTGAAGCGCTAGGCGCACGACTTTGGTCGGATCAATGACGCCGGCTTCCATGAGATCCTCATATTCGTTCTTTTCAGCATTGTAGCCGAATGGCCCCTTGTTCAATTTGACTTTTTCGATCACTACGGAGCCCTCGACGCCCGCATTGTTGGCAATCTGACGCAGCGGCTCCTCGATAGCGCGCGCCACGACCTTGACCCCCAGCTTTTGCTCCCCCTTGACCTTCAACTTGTCGAGCCCTTCCAGGCACCGCACCAGGGCCACGCCGCCGCCCGGCACGATTCCTTCTTCGACCGCCGCTCGAGTGGCATTGAGGGCATCTTCCACACGGGCCTTCTTTTCCTTCATTTCGGTTTCAGTGGCGGCGCCGACATTGATGACGGCGACTCCGCCGATCAGCTTCGCCAGACGTTCCTGAAGTTTCTCGCGGTCGTAATCCGAGGTGGTTTCATCGATCTGGGCGCGAATCTGTTTCACACGCCCTTCGAGGGACTGACGCGAACCGGCGCCGTCGACAATGGTGGTATTGTCCTTGTCGACCGTGATGCGCTTGGCGCGGCCGAGATCCTGCACGGTGATGTTTTCCAGCTTGATGCCCAGGTCCTCGGAAATCACCTGCCCACCCGTCAGGATGGCGATGTCTTCCAGCATGGCCTTACGGCGATCGCCGAAGCCGGGTGCTTTTACGGCCACCACCTGCAAGGTTCCCCGCAGTTTGTTAACCACCAGAGTGGCTAGCGCCTCGCCCTCCACGTCCTCGGCAATCATCAGCAAGGGTTTGCCCATCTTGGCGACCTTCTCGAGAATCGGGAGAAGGTCTTTCATGCTGCTGAGCTTCTTTTCGTTGATCAGGATGTAGGGATTATCCAAGGAGCAGACCATCTTTTCGGGGTCGGTTACGAAATAGGGGGAAAGGTAGCCACGGTCAAACTGCATGCCTTCGACCACCTCAAGGGTGGTTTCCATGCTCTTGGCTTCCTCTACGGTGATGACCCCTTCCTTGCCCACCTTGTTCATGGCCTCGGCGATGATGTTGCCGATGGTTTCGTCGTTGTTGGCTGAAATCGTGCCTACCTGCGCGATTTCGCGCTGATCCTTGGTCGGTTTGCTGAGGGCCTTAAGCTCTTTCACGATGG
>CAZEKN010000040.1:0-13027 GCA_964512755.1 uncultured Desulfatibacillum sp.
CGCAGGATCACCACGATCCGGTATTTTTCCGGAAGCGACCAGATGGCCTGGTGCAAGGTCCCCAGCAGCTCCTCGTTGAGCAGCTGATCGAGAGGCATACGCGCCCACTCCGGAGCTTCCGCGGGGGCGGCGACCTCCTCGCGCTCGATTAATTCTTCCAGCGGCAGCTCCGGTTCGCGCGCAAACTTGGAGCGCCGGCGCTTTTTCAGCGCGGTGTTGGCGGCCACCCGATAGAGCCAGTTTTTGAACTTGGTTTCGTAACGGAAATCCCTGAGATAGCGGAAGACGTTCAGAAAGGTGTCCTGGACCAGGTCCTCCGCATCCGACTCGTTCTGGCACATGCGCCGGCTGAAGGTGTACAGCTTCTGCGCATAGCGCTGGACCAGCTCCTGGAATCGCTGCGTGTCTCCGGCATTGATCGCCTGGACTAATTCGGTATCGTCATCGAGGACGTTTTTGCGAGTCGGGTCCGGTTCCGCCGTCATTTTTTCTTGTCACCTGACAAGCGTCGCGCATTCAGGTGCCGACCCCCAGTTTCGGCAGCAAGTAGGTCTGGAGAAACACCCAAACGGCGACCACGACCAGAAGGATAAGCAGCTCGTTCATTTTCATCTCCCCTGTGGCTTATAGTGAAGTCAGACGAGGATGTCCACTTTTTTTTGGGGGCTGCCGCATCGCGCCGCCGTGACGGCTCTGGCCCGGTGAAACAGCCGTAGTGACCCGATTGGCACTGTTCGGTTACAGACTCATGAGGGTCACCGCAAGGGTGTCCGATACAGGCGCAGACTGTTGGTGACGACCGAAACACTGCTGAAGGCCATGGCGAGGGCCGCCAGGATCGGATGGAGCTGGCGCAGCATGTCGGGCAGGGATTGGAAGGGGTACAACGCGCCGGCGGCAATCGGGACCAAAACCAGGTTGTAGCCGAAGGCCCAGAGCAGATTCTGGGAGATGGTGCGCAGGGTCGCGCGGCTGAGCCGGATGGCGCGCGGTATCCCGCTCAAGCTGCCGCTGGAGAGGATCACGCCGGCGCTCTCGATGGCCACATCGGTGCCCGTGCCGATGGCCAGGCCGACATCGGCCTGGGCCAGGGCCGGGGCGTCGTTGATGCCATCGCCCACCATGCCGACTTTTTCCCCGATGGCTTGAAGCTCCCTGACCTTGGCGGCCTTTTCATCCGGGCGAACTTCGGCAAAAACACGGTCGATCGCCACCCGGGCGGCGATGCTGCGAGCCGTTTCGAGGTTGTCGCCGGTCAGCATGACGACCTTCAGGCCCAGCCCGTGAAGCTGGCCGATCGCTTCCGCGGAGTCGGTTTTGAGCGAGTCGGACACGGCGATCAAGCCGGCCGGCGTCCGGTCGCAGGTGACCGCTATCACCGTCTTGCTTTCGGATTGAAGCGCATGGATGCGTTCGCGGGCGTCCGCCAGGGAGATCCCGAGATCGCTTTCGATCCAGGCGGGCCTGCCGACCGCAACGAAGCAGTCGCCCACCTGGCCCTGGACCCCGCGCCCGCCGGCGGATAGGAATTCGGACGGCATCTGGAGAGCCAGCCCGCGAGCTTCGGCTGCCTTGACGATGGCCCGGCCCAGCGGGTGCTCCGAGCCCTTTTCGACGGAGGCGGCCCGACGCAGCAGCTCGTTTTCTGAAAGGCCGGCCGATGCGAGCGGAACCAGGTCCGTAACCGTCGGCTTCCCGCTGGTGATGGTTCCGGTCTTGTCGAGCACGACGGTGGTCAGCTGGCTTGCCAGCTCCAGCGCTTCGCTGCTCTTGAACAGAATGCCGCGCTCCGCCCCCTTGCCGGTGCCGGCCATAATGGCCGTGGGCGTAGCGAGCCCGAGCGCACAGGGGCAAGCGATCACCAAAACGGCCACGAGACGGATCATTGCGGCAACCCCGTCGCCGCTCAGCGCCCACCACAGAAGAAAGACGACCAGCGCCAGCCCGATGATGGCCGGAACAAACACCGCCGCCACCCGGTCGGCCAAGGCCTGGATCGGCGCCTTGCTGCCCTGGGCCTCCTGGACCAGCCGGATGATTTGGGCCAGGACCGTGTCCCGCCCCACGGCCTTGGCCTCGCAGGTCAGCAGCCCCTCGCCGTTGATGCTGCCGCCGACCACGGCATCGCCGGGCCGTTTGTCCACGGGCAGGGGTTCACCGCTCAACATGGATTCGTCCACGGCCGACTCGCCCTGCCGCACGACCCCGTCCACCGGGATGCGTTCGCCCGGTCGGACGAGGACCCGGTCGCCCACGACAACCCGGGCGAGCGGAATTTCCTCTTCCAGGCCGTTGCGGATCACCCGGGCGGTCCGGGGCCGCAACCCGATCAGCTTGCGGATGGCGCCGCCCGTACGGCCCTTGCTGCGCGATTCGAGCATCTTGCCGAGTTTGATGAGTGTGATGATGACGGCCGAGGTTTCAAAGTAGACGTGATGCCCGAGGCCCGGCGCGACCAGGACGGCGAGCGAATACAGATAGGCCACCGAAGATCCCATGGCCACCAGCACGTCCATGTTGGCGCTGCGGTTGCGCAGGCTTTTGAATCCGCCGGTGTAGTAATCCCAGCCGGTGTAGAACTGGACCGGGGTCGCGAGGGCCAGGAAGAGCCAGCTCACCCAGGCGGCATGGCTCCATTCGCCGGTCAGGCCGAAATCGCGGCCCATGCTCAGCAGGAAAAGCGGCAGGGAACACAGCAGGCCGACGATGAACTTGCGGGTCTGCTGCGCGATGTCGCGTCGGCGAGCGGCCGCCTCGACATCCTCGGCCTCCGCCGATTCGCTCGGCGCGAGCGCACCAAAACCGGCGGCGGCCACCGCGGCGATCAAGTCGTCCAACGTGACCGTTCCGGGCAGGTATTCGACGGCCGCCCGCTCGGAAGCGAAATTCACGGCTGCTTGAAGCACGCCCGGCACCTTCTGGCTGAGCGTGCGTTCGATAGTGGCCGCGCAGTTGGCGCAGCTCATACCCGTGAGCCCCAGATCGACCCGTGCGGTCGGCACGGCGAAGCCGGCGCCGCGGACCTGCTCGACGATCTGCATGAGCGGCGTTTCCTTGGGGTCGTAGCTGACCGCCGCCTGTTCGCTCGCAAAATTGACATGGGCCGCGGATACGCCGGCAAGCTTTTTCAAGACCCGCTCGACGGTGGCCGCGCAGTTGGCGCAGGTCATGCCGGCGACCGGAATATGAATGGTCTGGGTGGACATCTTTATTTATTCTAATCTGAAGGCATAGGGCAGAGGGCAGAGAGCATGGGGTAAAGCCAAAAGTATCTGAGAAGTCTTTTTTCCCTTAGCTCTATGCTCTATGCCCTCTGCCCTATGCCGTCTTTCTCGTCACGACATGCCAGGGATTGAGCAAGTCCTCTTTGTTGTAAAGCAGTGGCTCTCCCGTATCGTGCCGCGCGACACGGGCGCCGGCGGCCTCGGCAATCACCTGCCCGGCGGCCGTATCCCATTCCATGGTCGGCCCCAGGCGCGGATAGACATCGGCGCGGCCCTCAGCCACCAGACAGTACTTAAGCGAACTGCCGGCGGAGACGAAAGACACGTCGCCCAGTTCGCTCCGCTTCCGGTCGACATACGCGTGCAGTTCGGGCGTCGCATGCGAGCGGCTGCCGACGATAATGTAGGGCGTGTGCGCTTCGACATCGACGGGCAGTTTCTGTGAGTGCGCCCGAAGCTGCTTGAGGTCGGCCGGCGCATCGCCTGGCCCGGCCTCCGACGCCAGGGCGGCGATGGCGGCGGAGTCGTCCAGGCGAAAAGAGCCGTCTTCGACCCGGCCGAAATAGAGCACGTTTTTGACGGGAACGAATATGGCACCCAGCGTGGGCCGCCCGTCTTCGACCAGAGCGATGTTGATCGTGAACTCGCCCAGACGCTTGACGAACTCCTTGGTTCCATCCAGGGGATCGACGATCCACAGCCGCTGCCAGCGGCTGCGCCGCGCATGCGGGATGTCCTTCCCCTCTTCGCTCAGGATGGGGATCCCGGTTGCGTTCAAACGGCCGACGATGATGTCGTGGGATCGCCGGTCCGCCAGCGTGAGGGGCGAGCGATCTTCCTTGTACTCCACTTCGATCTCGGATCGGTATACGTCGAGTGTCGCCAGTCCCGCCACGATCGACGCCCGGGCCGCCGTTACGAGCAGGTCGTCGCGTTGCATCGTCAGGCCGCCGGGAAATTGATGTCGTTCAGGGCGGCGCGGATCTGCGCCTCGGTTGCGGGCGGATCCCACTCGACCTCCACGGTCTTGAACTGCGGGTTGCCCTCCACCTTGTGAATGCCTTTCAGTTCTTTCAGCTCCCGGGTGATGGTCATGACGCAGTGGCCGCAGGAGATCTTGGGGATCGAAAACGTTTTGCGCTCCATGGTCAAAAGCCCCTTTCGTCGTTGAAGGTGATGCTCGAATGCTAACGCCGACTATCGGTGTGTCAAATATGATGACTTCGTAAATAGTCCAATCTCTGCGTTGCGCGTCATCTCGTTGCCGCTGCGGCGTACGAAAATTACGCCTCGCGGCACGAGATTCGCGCGCCTTGATTTTGGCCTCTTTACGAAGTCATCGATTCGGATGACTTATTACGAGTTCATCAAATATCGGTGCCGCAAAACCGGTGCGAAAAATCCTCGAAGTCGGCGTCCTGGAAAAGATGGGCGAAACGTTCGCCGTGCCGGCTGCGCGTCTTGTAAAGCTCCAGGCAGGCCTGCAGGATCTCGATCGTCTGATCTTCGTTGAAGATGCCCGGCAGTTCGCGCGCCAGCCGGGGATGGCGGCCGAGCCGCCCGCCGAGCTGAACCCGGAACCCTCTCCAGCCTTCGGCGATGGTTCCGGTGGGGCACGCACGGATGCACTGGCCGCAGTTCAAGCAGCGCTGCGTGTCGATGCGGGGCGGGTCGCTTACTTCGGCCGTTGCGATCGCCTGCTCCGAGCAGGATTCGGTGCAGGCGCCGCATTGGGAACATGCCTCGTTCGTGGTTTCCGGCACCGCGACGCCGATGATGCCGATGTCCTTGATTTGCGGCTGCGAGCAGGCGTTCGGGCAGTCGGCCAAGGTGGCCCGGAATTCGTGGTGGAACTTGAGGTCGCCCGGCACGCGGGATTTTAAAAAACTCAGCAGATCGGAGGCTTTGAGCACGGTTTCGACGCGAGCCAGCAGCGACTCGCTGACCACCGCCCGGTTCGGGCAGCCGCTGGGGCCGAAGCAGGTGTCGAGCTGGTAGCCCTTGATTTCGGATTGCATGCCGGACAGGTAGCGGGCCTGAGTGGCCTTGACGTCGGAAAGGGTGATGCTGTCCCGGCCGGCGTCGCGTGCTTCGTTTTGCACGCGTGCTCGTACCCGCTTGCGAACGAAAAAAGGGACCTGTTTCAGGGCGGCTTCGGCTTCCGGGGTCCATTTCATGTCAGGTTCGCTTTTCCGGGGAGCGCATGAGGGGCCACCGCAGCGCCTGCCAGGCCAGCTCGCCCACCGAACATACCTCCAGGCGCTCCCCGCGGTAGAGCTGAAAGGATGCGCGGTCGTCCGCCAGTTGTTCCAGAAGCGGCGTCAGGCGGGCATCGGCCAGCGGACCGCCGGCCAGGGCGGCCAGCCCGCGCAGGGCCGCTTCGGGCGATCCCAGAAAGGGCTTCAGCAGCTCCGCGCATCCGGCCATCGATGCGGGCCGGGACTGCGCCAGGCGCCCGATGCCCCACAACACGCCTTCCTGCAGGGCCGGGTGCTCGATGAAATTGCGCTCCGGGTGCAGATAGGACGACAGGATGCAGCCGTATTCCTCGGCCAGCCGGTCGCTGCGAGCCATGCATTCCCCCATGGCTTCCGGGCAGCCCCAGCCGATTCCGCCGGATTCCTCGTTCAGGTTCCACATGAAGCGCCGCATGACCACCCGCGCGGATTCCAAGTTCTGTTCGGCCAGACGGGAGACCACCCGGCCCATCGCGGTCACAGCCCGCCATCGCCGTAACGCATCCGCGTCACAGAAAAACGCGAACAAGGGGCTGACGACCTGCCGACCCGGCAGGTCGTCAATGGCATCCAAAGACGACGGGAACGTGTCGGCGACCAGCAGGGCAGTCAACATCCGTTTGAGTTCACGTCCACTGACGAAGCGTTGCGGTTTCATCGGTACGGCTCGCCGTCGCGCCTCTAAAACGTGATAATCTCAAATCCCTGTTCACGAAAGCTGGCCATGCCGGGATGGCCGGACATGTCCTGGAGGAGAGCCAAGCTTTGCGCTTGGGCGGATTCCATGGTCTGCATCTTGGTGCAGCAGGCTTTACAGACGCCTGCCACCAGACCGGCTGATTTGGCTTTTTCCCAGAGCGTGTGCAAAGGGTTTGCCTTCTGGTCGAGGTCCGGCAGCAGCCGGGTGGCAGCGCCTTCGACGATGATGCGGGCCTCTTCACCCCGGGTGTGCATGTCCAGTGCATTCAGCAGCACGTGAACGAAGCACATGGGATCCCCGTTGAATACAAACAATGCGGATTTGCGCATATTTCGGAGTTGCCTCCTTCATTCTTCCTCCCAGCGGATGCAATCCGCCGGGCAGTGCTTGATGGCCTCGTTCACCTCATCTTCCGGGTAGGCGCTCAGGTCGATGACTTCGACGAACCCGGCATCGTTCATACGAAAGGCCGCCGGACAGGCCGCCACGCACACCTCGCAGCGGATGCACTCACTCAGTTCGACAATGGGGCGTTTCATCATTTCAGCTCGTTCAGCGCCGGCCGGCCGGGCCCGGGCGCTCAGACGGCCGCCCGCGCGCCGGCCCCGGGAGCTACCGCCACGGCCTGGCCGATCTTGAAGCCGAATTCGTGGCAGGCGTCCAGGATCGCTTTTTCGGGAACGAACTGAGTTCGCAGTCCCGGCTGGGCGAGCTCGATCTTCATGTCCGTCAACTCGCCCTCGATCAGTTTGACGGCCTCCCCGCTCCATCCGTAAGAGCCGAAGGCCGCTCCGATCTTGTTCTTTGGTTTGAGACCTTTCATGTAGCAAAGAAAATCCGCGACCGTGGGAAACAAGCCGTTGTTCAGGGTCGGAGAACCCACGACCACGGCGCGAGCGTCAAAAACCTCGGTCATCACTTCGCTGCGATGCCAGGACCGCAGGTTCATCGGCTTGGACGGCACGCCCGCCGCCATGATCCCTGCGTTGATGGCCTCGGCCATCTTTTCGGTGCTGTGCCACATGGTGTCGTAGATCACGGCCGCCTTTCGCTCCGGCTCCTGGCGGCACCAGTCGAGATAGGCCTGGACGATCCTGCCGGGGTCGCGGCGCCAGATGATCCCATGGTCCGGGCAGATCATGCGCAGATTCAGATTCATCTCCGCGACCTGTCGGATCAGCTTTTCGATATGGGTCGCATAGAGCAGCAGAATGTTGGCGAAGTATTTCTTGGCGTGGACCATGATCCGGTCCCCAATTTCGTCGTCGAAGGTCTCCGGACCGGCGTAGTGCTGGCCGAAGCCGTCGCTCGAAAAGAGGATGCCGTCTTCCTTGAGGTAGGAGAACATGCTGTCCGGCCAGTGAATCATGCGGGTTTCCAGAAAGGCCAGGGTGCGTTTGCCGAGTTTCAGCTCTTCGCCCGAGCCGACGGGATGGTAGTTCCACTTTTGGGGGAAATGGCGGGCGAGGTTTTTCGCCCCCATTTTCGAGCAGTACAACGGTTTGTCTTCACCGACCCGATGCATGATGCGGGCCAGGCTCCCGGAATGGTCGAGTTCGGTGTGATTGCTGATGACCACGTCGATTTGGCGCGGATCGACGATGCGGGCGATGTTGTCGATCAGCTGGTCGGCGAATTGCTTTTTGACCGAGTCGATCAGCGCGATTTTTTCATCCATGATCAGAAACGCGTTGTAAGTGCTTCCAAGATCAGTGGAATAGCCGTGAAAGTCCCGGATATTCCAATCTCTGACACCCACGTTGTACACTCCAGGGGTAATTTGAACAGGGTCCATTTTTTTCCTCATTGCAAGTGTTCGGATCATTCATTTTCGGTTGAAATTAATCATCAAAGACAGATCGGCAACGGCTGTCAGTTCGCGAGCGGCCGAATGCGGTGTCCTGTGCCGGCAAGCCAAAAGGCGATGCCCTTTTCTTCAGCTCCAGGGCTGAAAGCAAAGGGCATCAACCGTTGCCGGACCCAGAATACGGCTTCAGGCTTCTTTGGCAAAATCCGCCTTGGAAGCACCGCACACCGGGCATTCCCAGCTGTCCGGGAGCTTTTCGAAAGGGGTCCCGGGAGCGACGCCGTTATCGGGGTCACCCTGCGCCGGGTCATAAACGTAGCCGCACACCTGACAAACATATTTCGCCATTGTTCTCCTCCTTATGAAATTAGAGTGTTGCTTCTCAGCGTTTGATTCCGATTTCGCTCAAACCTCGCGCATAATATCGACGTTCTATCAGCCGCCGACGCCTACCCCGAAGCCTCTATGGCCGAGCCCGGCCCGGCCAGGGGTTTGAACATCTTCTTGCTGGCGCCGCACACCGGGCAGACCCAATGATCGGGCAGATCCCTGAATTGGACTCCCTTGGGAATCTTGCCCTTGCGGTCCCCCCGATCAGGGTCGTAGATGTAGCCGCAGTTGACGGTTTGGCACTGGTACATGTCTTCGGGCTTTGACACGGGCGCACTCCTCAGCGTTACAGGTTCATATCATCCGCACAGCGTGGTGATCAACTGTTTAACGCGGGATTCGATCTCATCCCGCGTCCGGCGCATCGCCTCTATCGGTTGGCCGGAAGGATCCGGCACGTCCCATTCCTGGTGCAGCGCCCCGGGAACCAGCGGGCATTCCTCGCCGCACCCGATGGTGACGATCGCATCGGGTTGGCCGTTGGATAGGGCCGCCTCGACCCCCTGAGGGGTTCGAAACGCCAGATCGATCTTTTTTTCGGCCATGGCGGACACCACGTCGGGGCTCAGCTTTTCCGCCGGCCGGCTGCCGCCGGTCGCCACATCCAGTCGATCGCCGGCGAGGTGTTGGGCGAAGGCCCCGGCCATCTGACTGCGGCCGGCATTCTGGCGGCACAGGAACAACACTTTCTTCCTTGCAGCGTAAGACGTCATCAGAGCTTCAACTGCTTGTTCCACTTCCTCCCGAACCGTCGGGTGGCTGGCAAGATCCTTCGCGCCCTCGATCCCCCGGTAGGCGAGGCTGCCTTCATAACGGGCGTCGATGGCATCGAAAAAATACTTGGCGGTCAACTGCATGCCCTCGAAGAGGTTCTTGCCCCGCGTCGCTCCGACGCCGAGCAAATATCCCCGGCGCGTGTTTTTGAGCGGGTCGTTCAGTTTGAGCCGGTACTTGCGTGCCCAGAAGGTCTGGCAACGATCCACCAGGGCCTTGAGCTGGGAGGTCATGTTATAGAAAAAAATGGGCGAAGCCAGCACGACGACCTCTGCCTGCCGCAGCAGGCCGTAAATCTCGCTGGCCATGTCGTCGTCGATCGGGCAGGTCCCCTTCTTCTCGCAGACCACATACTCCTTGCAAGGCAGAATGTTGCGCTCCGCCACCTGGACGGCCCGCGTCACCGCGCCCCGCCGCTCCGCCGCCTGCAGGAACGTGGAAAGCAGAAAACTCGTGTTGCCCTTCTTGCGCGGGCTTCCCTGTAAACCGAGAATCAGCATGGTCCGGATCCGATCATGATTTGACGTGGCAGGTCGTACAGGTCGTTGGGCCGGCTTTCTCGCCGGCCTGCTTATTTTCCTTATGGCACTTGGTGCACTGCTCGTTCATAATCTGCTTCTTGGCCAGTTTGCCCTGGGCCTTGAGATCCTCGATGGCGCCGGCTTTCTGCGGAAACGCCGCGTGGCAGATGTTGCAGTCCGTCAGCTTTTCCTGGTGCCGCTGGTGGGGGAAAGCGACCCGGCCGCTGGTCCCGCCCTCCAGGGTGATTTCGGTCGCGCCCCGGTTCGGAGGCGTGGCAGCGGCCCAGACCCAGCCGCCGGCGGCGAGCGTGGCCCAAAGCAGCATCATCAGCGTCTTGCCGGCGATGATTCGAGTCGTCATTTGTCTCCGAAATCGTGCGAGCGTGGATGGCCGCAGGCGCAGCCCAAAGGGGCTGCCATGGGCTTAACGGAAAATTGCGAAGCTGCAAAAGCTCAACGCGGCGACAGGCTCTTGCCCTCGCCCGCCAGCTGACACTGCGTGAAATCGATCGGCTCCCCGCATTTGCCGCACTTATGGGGTCGATCGAATTCGTCGGAAAAAATCTCTTTCTCGGTGCCGCATTTCGGGCAGTTGCAGGTGAAGGATTTCAAGCTCTTGAAATTGGCGTAACCCGGGCAATGCTGGGGCGTGGTTTCATTGGGGGCCATGACGTCCTCTCTTTCAGTAGCCGAATTTCTAAGCACTTAGTTGTTTTGCCAATTGACGGCCGTAATCCTGGGCCATCTGGACACCGCCGCCGAGGCTGCTCGTCTTCAACCGCAGGCAGTCGGCCACCATGTTCATCTTGAAGATGTTTTTCATGGTTTGGAAAATTCGGTCGTTGGCTTCTCCGCTCCAGCCGAACGAGCCGAAGGCGCCGCCGATCTTGCCCTCCATCAGGGCCTTTTCGGCGATGAATAGAAAGGTCTTCATCGCCTGCAGCATGTCGCCGTGATAGGTGGCGGATCCGAAGACATAGCCGTCATACCCGGCCAGATCGGTCTCGCTCTTGACGTTCTTCACATTGACCACATCGGCTTGATGGCCGGCCATGCGAACCCCCTCAGCGATCAGGTCGGCAATGGTTTGGGTTTCGCCGGTCCGACTGGCGAATACAATCAGCACTTTTCCCATAACGACGGCGCTCCTTTGCAGCCCTGGTGATGCGGTCAGCATCCAGACAGACCGCCTTGCAGCCGGCTGTCGGGTCAGGGTTTGGGTTTCGCAATGCGCGGATCGATCCCCGTGGCGGTGCAATCCGGAGTATAGCAGGTGTTGTCCAGGAATTCACATTTTTCCTTGCAGGACGGGCACTGGTTGGGATACGCATCGGCCTCGAACGTATAGCCGCATTTAGAACATTTCCAGCTTGGCATGGCATGTCTCCTACGCTTTCCACAAGCCGTGAAGGTTGCAATACTCGCGGGCGGTCGCCTGGTCGGCCTTGATGCAGAAGGTCGCCTCCGGCGCTTGGCCGGGTTTCAGAAACTGGCGGTAAACCTTACCGTCGACAACCAGCTCGACCCACTCGATCCAGTGTTTTTCCTCCATGGGATGCGCGACGCTGCCCACTTTGACCTTGAACCCGTCGGCGGTTTTTTCGACGACTGGCACATGCTTTTCCTTGGCGGCATCGACGGTGTTCTCTTTGAAGAGTTTCATGGGCTGCCCGCAGCAGACCAGTTCGCCGCCCCCGCCGTGCAGGACTTCGACGATGTTTCCGCAGGTATCGCATTTGTAGACTTGAAGCTGTTCGGCCATGATCGGTCTCCTTTTCATGCTACGGGTTGGATGATGGGTTACCAGTTTTCACCCAGCAGTTCGAAATGGGCCTGAGGATGCAGGCAGGCTGGGCAGGTCTCGGGAGCGCTGACCCCCTCGTGCAGATAGCCGCAGTTGCGGCAGCGCCAGGTTACTTTCGCATCGCGCTTGAACACGCGGCCGGTCTCGATGTTGGCCGCCAGGCCGAGATAGCGTTTCTCATGCTGCTTCTCGGCGACCGCGATGGCCAGAAAGGTCGCGGCCACATCCTTCAGGCCTTCGTCTTCGGCGATTTTGGCAAACTCCGGGTACATGGAGACGTGTTCGTGATGTTCGCCCACTGCGGCGGCCTTCAGGTTGTCCAGCGTCGTTCCGATAACTCCGGCCGGAAAGCTGCAAGCGATTTCGACCTCGCCGCCCTCCAGGAGCTTGAAGAGGCGTTTGGCGTGTTCCTTCTCCTGTTCGGCGGTTTCGATGAAAATGTCGGCGATCTGGACAAAACCGTCTTTGCGGGCTTGGCCGGCGAAATACGTGTACCGGTTGCGCGCCTGAGATTCTCCGGCAAAAGCCGCTAACAAGTTTTTCTCCGTGCGCGTACCTTTAATTCTCGGCATCGATTGCAGTCCTCCTTTTCTGATCATTCCCTCAACGGGATGATTCCATGGCGAGCGCCGTTACGGATCGACTTCGCCGTCCTTCTGTTTCCACCAGCCTTTTCGGACATGGTTCTGTTTTTCCGCTTCAGCCAATTTTTTAAGTTTGTAGGCCGAATCCCGCAAGACTCCGTAAAGAATCCCGCAGCCACTGTCTTCGCGGTCCGCTTCGCCGCGGTCGGCCAAATGGATCATTTCCTCCGTCAACTTCAACGTTTTGACGATATGAAGATTGCAGGGCCTCACGGCGTTTCCTTCCGGCATGGCGACGTGCTGGGAGCCATGGTGGCTTAATCAAATTTCATGCCAGAGGATAACAGAAGTGGCGGGTGCCTGTAACAGCTTGAATTATAGATGATTGGTCTCACGGTGATGACCGGGTGGCACGACCGTGATCCATTCCCGCCACGCAAACCCGATACAACACCGCATCCGTCCATGCCGGCGGTGATCATGGATATCGTCAAACAATCGCTGGGTATCACAACGGAAATGACAATGCAATCTAGTCTCGGGTTGATTTATGGCACAGGCATGTCTCACAAGACAGGATCAAGCCGTCGCTATTTGGCGGCGCTCCAGAATTTTACCGCGTACGCTGATGACTACTTCTTCCAGCGGTAGCTTCACTCCGGAACGCTGCATGCCTTTTTGGACGATCACCGGCAAAGCGGCGCAGCAGGGCACTTCCATAACGACCGAGGTAATGCTGCGAATGCCGGACTGTTTGCAGATTTGAGCAAACTTGTCGATATAGGCCTCCGCATTGTCGAACTTGGGACAGCCGAGCATGACGCGTTTGCCGTGCAGAAAATCGCGGTGGAGGGTTGGGAAGGCCACGGGAACACAATCGGCGAGCACCAGGAGATCCGCTCCCTTCAGAAACGGCGCCGTCGGCGGCACCAGCATGATCTGGACGGGCCAATGGCTGAGTGCCGATTCTACGGGTTCGCCTGCAA
>CAZEKN010000041.1:0-8769 GCA_964512755.1 uncultured Desulfatibacillum sp.
GCCGACACGGGGATTTTCAGTCCCCTGCTCTACCGACTGAGCTACCTCGGCACGCGCTGAACGCCCTTTTTAAGCCCCACTTTTCTATGCGGTGGGACGTTCTTTGTCAAGGCTTTTTTGCCCCGTTCCCAGGTCTCCGTAAAGGTACTGCACGATGGCACAGGCTGCGACCGCAGCGGTCTCGGCCCTGAGAATCCGCGGCCCGAGCTTTGCGATCCAAAAACCGGCAGCCTCGGCTGCCGCAGCCTCCTGATCTGAAATTCCGCCTTCCGGGCCGAGGACGACCAGTACCGACGGCACCCCAGCCGCCGCCTCAGCCGGCCGTTGCGCCGTCAAAGCATGCGTGCCTCCCTCCCAGAACAGGATACATCGGTCGTACATTCGGCTTCTATCCAGCAGGCTTTTAAACACGGTGATATCTTCGATGCCCATCAGATCGCCGCGGCGGCATTGCTTAAGGGCTTCGATGGAAATCTTGCGCCAGCGCTCCTGGCGAAAAAATGACCGGCCGGATGCCGGACGGACGACGGCGCGCTCACTGATCAGCGGGATAAACCGGGCAACCCCCAACTCGGCAAGCTGACGCACGACGCGGTCCATCTTCTGGTCCTTTAGATAGCCCTGCGCGGCGTGGATGCGGATCGGAGCGATTCCCACCGAGGGCTTCCGATCGGAGATGGAAAGCTCGACCCGTCCGGGCAGCAGCCGGTCGATCAGCGCCAGGTATTCAAAGCCGCTGCCGTCGACCAGGCAGACGGTTTCCCCCCTCGTGAGCCGCAGCGCATTCTTGAGGTGTGAGGCTTCGGCACCTTCGATCACCGCTCGGGATTCCGCGATTTGAGAGGGATCAACAAAAAAATAGCGCATCTCGCACCCCTCCATCCGTTTTCAGCTGTAAGCACTTATCGGCGGCAACATTCCGCCATTTTAATATAGCTTGATGTTGCTTAGTTATCATGATATTTTTTTCGTAAGCCAGCGCGCCGTTCACCATCACCGCTTCAGAAGGGCCCTATGAGCGACTCCGACAAACTGAAACCCCATACCACGCCGACCGAATCATCGGAAGCGGAAGATGAATCCATTATCGATTTGGTAGAGGAAATCGAGGAGGACACCCTGCCCGACGCCCTGCCTCCGCTGGCCCAATCGATGCCGGCGATCGACGAACCGCCAGATGCCGCCGGAGTGCCTGCCGCTGAGTTTGCCGACCTCGGAAAACTGGATTTCGATGAAGAAGAGGAGCAACCGCAGAGCGATGACCTCGCGTTGAAGCCGGCGACCGCGGAATCCGATTTTTCCACCTTGAAAGAAGACATAGACTGGCTTCTCGATCCGGAGGAGGAGGTTTCCTCTTTTGAGGGCGGCCAATCCGTGGACGCATCGGCGGACACCGGCTCGGAGAGCGGAGACGTTCACGCGGCCGCACCGGAAACCGAAGCAATCCTCGAAGCGTTGATTCCTCCCTCGGCCGAAACGGATTCCGGCAGCGAGGAGGACGATATCGAGCTGATCGAAATCGAGGATGACGAGGACGAGGAAATCGTCTGGTTCGACGACCTGGATCTTGACAAGGAACCTCCCGTCGCGGAGCTGACCCCGGAAGCGGAGGCTCCTGTAAACCCGCTCACCGAAGCGGATGCGGACCTTTTTCCGGAAACATCCGCTGCCGATGTCTTTGCGGCGAATGTGGCGTCCGGCGTACCCGCCACTGACCGCGCTCCTGCCGATTTTGCTTTGCCGACGGCAATCGCCGCGGCCGCTGCCTCCCTGGCCACCTCGCCTCTGAGCTCACCGGCCCAGCCACCGACTCCCGAAGAGCCGCCCATCGCCGAAAGCATCTCGCTTTCGGATGAACAAATCGACGCGGCCTTGGAACGCGTCATCGAGCGCCGGCTCGGCAACACGCTCGAATCGGTGGTTCTGCGGGCGGTCGAAACGGCGGTGGCCGACGAGATCCAACGATTAAAATCCCTGCTGATAGAAGACGGTTCCAGCGACCGCACCCCCTGACCGCCCACTCCTTTCCGGGACCGGCGTCCGCTGGTCTTCGACGCTCCGCCGCCACGCCAGAAAGCTATTGAAAAAATCGAGGATTGCTGCATAATTCCGCATTCGATGCGCACCACCATGGAGGAGGATCACCGCATGAGTTCCAACCAATTGGACAAGGGCTATGAACCCGGCGAGGTCGAGCGTCGCTGGTATGCCTACTGGGAAGAGAACCGCCTGTTCGCCGCCGAAGAGCAAAGCACCCGCCGCAGCTATTCGATCGTCATCCCTCCACCCAACGTCACCGGCGTCCTGCACATGGGACACGCCCTCAATAATACCCTTCAGGATATCCTCTGCCGTTACCGGAGGCTGCGCGGCGACAACGTCCTGTGGATGCCGGGAACGGACCACGCCGGCATCGCCACTCAGAACGTCGTCGAACGCAAGCTGGCTCAGGACGGCACCGATCGGCATGCGCTCGGCCGCGAGCGCTTCATCGAGGAAGTCTGGGCCTGGCGTCGAAAATACGGCAGCGCCATCATCAATCAGCTCAAGCGCCTGGGCGCCTCGTGCGACTGGAACCGCGAGCGGTTCACCATGGACGAGGGGCTTTCGCGCGCCGTACGCAAGGTGTTCGTCGAGCTGTATCACCAGGGTCTGATCTACCGCGGCGATTACATCATCAACTGGTGCCCCCGCTGCCACACCGCTCTGGCCGACCTCGAAGTGGAACACGAAGATATCGACGGCAGCCTCTATCATGTCCGCTACCCGTTCGCGGACGGCAGCGGCGGCATCGTGGTGGTCACGACCCGGCCGGAAACCATGCTGGGAGACACGGCCGTGGCCGTCAATCCCGAAGACACGCGCTACCAGGCGATAGACCGTTCGTCCGTGATGCTGCCGCTCATGAACCGTGAAATTCCCATTATCCGGGATTCCTATGTGGACATGAGCTTCGGCACGGGCGGACTGAAGGTCACTCCCGCCCATGACCCCAACGACTTTGAAATCGGGCGGCGCCACGGCCTTCCGAGCATCAAGGTTATCGGCGACGACGGCGTCATGACTGCGGAGGCCGGCCGCTACCATGGCCTCGACCGCACCGCGTGCCGCAAGGCCGTGGTGGCGGACTTGCAGGCCGCGGGACTGCTCGAGAAGGTCGAACCCCACCGGCACAGCGTGGGCCACTGCTACCGCTGCCGCAATGTCATCGAACCGAACCTCTCGCGGCAGTGGTTTGTACGCGCCAAGCCGCTGGCCGAAAAAGCCATCGCCGCCGTCCGCCAGGGGAGCACGCGCATCATCCCGGAAACCTGGGCCAACACCTATTTCGACTGGATGGAGAACATCCGCGACTGGTGCATCTCCCGTCAGATCTGGTGGGGTCATCAGATTCCGGCCTGGACCTGCGAGGGCTGCGGCGAAATGGTGGTGGCCATGGAAACGCCGCACGTCTGCCCCGCGTGCGGCGGCGATCGCCTGGTCCAGGAGGAGGACGTCCTGGACACCTGGTTCAGCTCGGCCCTCTGGCCGTTCTCGACCATGGGATGGCCCGACCGGACTCCTTTGCTGAAGACTTTCTACCCCACATCGGTCCTGGTGACGGCCTTCGATATCCTTTTTTTCTGGGTGGCCCGCATGATGATGATGGGCCTGCACTGCATGCAGCAGGTGCCTTTCCGCGACGTTTATATTCACGCGATCGTGCGTGACGAAGAAGGGCAGAAGATGAGCAAGTCCAAGGGCAACGTCATCGACCCCCTGGAGATCATCGAGCGCTACGGCACCGACGCCTTCCGCTTCACCCTGGCGGCCTTTGCCGCCCAGGGGCGCGACATCAAGATGTCCGACAAGCGCGTCGAGGGATATCGGCACTTCATCAACAAGCTCTGGAACGCCGCCCGTTTCACCCTGATGAACCTGGATCGCCGTTACGAGATGCCGGCATACGACCGGCTGTCGCTCGTAGACCGTTGGATCCTCTCGCGCCTAAGTCGGACGACCACGGACGTGAGTCAGGCCCTGGACGCCTACCGTTTCAATGACGCCGCGGCAGCCCTCTACCGCTTCGTTTGGCATGAATTCTGCGACTGGTATCTCGAAGCGATCAAACCGGCGCTGCAGGGAAAACTCGAGGACGGTGCCCGGGAAGCCGCCCTGGCGGTTCTGGGGCGCGTGCTGCGGGACACCATCATTCTGCTGCACCCCTTTATTCCGTTCGTCACGGAAGAGATCTGGCACAAGCTGTCGGAAACCGACGGGTCGATCATGCGGGCCGCATTCCCGGGCGAGGGGGCGGAAGCGGATGCGCTGCGGACGGACGGTATGGCCGAAGCCGCCATGGAACTCCTGATCGATGTCATCTCGGGCATTCGCAATATCCGCGGCGAGATGGGGATCTCCCCCGGGATGAGCCTGGACGCGGTGATCTATTCCGCCGAGGCCGCCGCCCGTTCGACGGTCGAGTCCCATCGCGACCTGATCGTGAACCTGGCGCGTTTGAAGTCGCTGGCGGTGACGGACAACCCTGACCGGCCACCGGCTTCGGCCACCGCCGTGGCCCACGGGGGAGCGGTCATTTACGTCCGGCTGGAGGGCATCATCGATTTCGCCCGGGAAGCCGAGCGGCTCGAAAAGGAGCTGGGGAAGGCCGCTAAAGAACTCTCCTCCCTGGTGCGGAAACTTCAAAACCAGGACTTTCTGTCCAAGGCTCCGGCGGACGTCGTCGCCAAGGTCCGCGACCAGCAGCAGGCGTTTCTGGAAAAACAGCAGAAGCTCCAGGCCACGCTGGAAAAGATCAGGGGCTATGATTCCGCTTCGTGACACGATTCCGGCCCGCACGCGGCCGGTGGTGACCCAGGCCATCATCGTTGCCAACGTTCTCGTGTATCTGCTTCAGATGGCTCAGGGCCCGGACCTCGAACGGTTCATCTATCTTTACGGCCTGGTGCCCGCCCGCTATTTTGTTCCGCAGATCGCGGACTATTTTTCCACCGGCGAGCAGGTCGTTGCGCTGCTATCGTTCATGTTCCTGCACGGCGGGTTCTGGCACCTGCTGGGCAACATGTGGTCGCTCTATATTTTTGGGGACAATGTCGAAGACCACCTCGGCCCGCTGCGCTACGCCGCCTTCTATCTGCTCTGCGGCCTGGCCTCGGGGCTGTCCCACCTGTTGCTCCACCGGTATTCCAATATCCCCACGATCGGCGCCAGCGGAGCCATCGCCGGCGTCATGGGCGCCTACTTCATCTGCTTTCCGCGGTCGCGCATCTTGACGCTAATCCCCATCCTGTTCATTCCCTATTTCATCCAAATCCCGGCCTATTTCTTTCTGGGGGCCTGGTTCGTGCTGCAGTTCTTGAACGCAGCGGGCAGCGGGGGCGGCGCCGGAGGGGTGGCCTGGTGGGCCCACATCGGCGGGTTTGTGTTCGGCATGGGGATGCTCAAGATCTTCGATGCGCTGCCGGGAACCGGCGCCTCGACCGCTCTGCGCCGCTTCGTCCCCCGCACGGCCACCGACCGCCTGCAAGTGATCCGGCCCGCCGCTCGGGACGATTCATTGGATCTTTACGCAACGGTCAGCATCTTCCCCCACGAAGCCCGCACCGGCGCACACAAGATGGTCAGCATCGCCACCGGATTTCCGAAACGCTTGCTGCGGGTGGCGGTGCCGCCCGGCGTCACCCAGGATTCGCTGCTGCGTCTCAGGGGGCTCGGCCGCCCGACACCGGACGGTCGACGCGGGGATCTTTTTCTGCAGGTCGCGATTGTCGATCCCACCGCCTGAGGTGGCTCCGGGTCTGCGGAGGCGGGTTAAACCGTGGAGTTCGAAATCCGGGCGGGCGGCGGCGCGAGCACCGAAACGCGGTTGCGGCCGTTTTGCTTGGACACATACATGGCTTCGTCGGCGCGCCGGATGAAGGTGGTCATGTCTTCCATGGAGGCGTACTCGGTGACGCCGATGCTGATGGTCTTGGACACGGGCTGCCCGGGGGGTGGGCTGAAACGCTCGGCTTCGAGCGCTACGCGAATGCGCTGCGCCACGGTCCGGGCTTCTTCGGCAGCGGTTTCCGGCAGGATCACGGTGAACTCCTCGCCGCCGTATCGATAGGCGGAGTCGTTGGCGCGCAGGCAGGACTTCAGGATTTGGCTGAACCGCATCAGCACCTTGTCGCCTTCGAGATGGCCGAAGGTATCGTTGAATTCCTTGAAGCGGTCGATATCGATCAACAGCAGGGCCAGGGGGTGCTTGTAGCGGATGGACCGATCCGCCTCGAGCTCGAGCTGAGTGTAAAAATGCCGTGAATTGAAAAGCGTGGTCAAACCGTCGGTGATGGCCAGCCGCTGGAGCTTCTCCAGCATGCGGTTGCGCTCGTCGGTGAGTTCCCGTTCCCGCAGGACGCGCCGCACTCGCAGCAACAGCTCCTCGTAACGCACCGGCTTGATCACGAAGTCGCTGGCCCCGATATTGATGGCGTCTTCATACGAATAATTCTGGGCGTAGCCCGTCATCACGATGACATCCGCACAGTGGTCCCGCTTGACGAGGCGCGTCAGTTCAAGCCCTCCGAGACCCGGCATGGCGATGTCCGCGATCATGACGTCAAAGGGAGCCTGCCGAATCCGGTCGAGGGCCGCCTCGGCACTGGCAGCCGACTCGGCCTCAAACCCGGCGATCCGCATGTATTCGCAAATGGAATCACGGATATCAGGCTTGTCATCGACGATCAGGATGCGCTGCCCCACGATCGCTGCCCCCTTCAGCCGGTTGCGGACGAACCCTTCCGTTCCGCTGTCGGGCTTTAAAGAGCCGCCGCCTTGACAGCAGCAAAGGTTCGCTGCTAATTTGTTTGTCTTTATATATGGTTTTAATATACCCGGAAAGGCTTTCGGAGTCAACTTGCTCGCAGCCATCCGCGGGCGTGCGGCCCGTCCGATCGCAGCCGACGCCACGCGACTTTTTTTCTCCGACTCCAGCAGACATGCGCAACCTACGCAACTTCAGCATCATCGCCCATATCGATCATGGGAAGTCTACTCTGTCTGACCGACTGATCCAGGCCACCCATATCGTGTCGGAGCGGGAGTTTCAGGATCAAATCCTCGACAGCATGGACATCGAACGCGAACGAGGGATCACCATCAAAAGCCAGACGGTTTGCCTGCCTTACACCGCCCAGAACGGACAACCTCACGTCCTGAACCTGATCGATACCCCGGGACATGTCGATTTCACCTACGAGGTATCCCGAGCGCTGGCCGCCTGCGAGGGCGCCCTGCTGCTGATCGACGCCAGCCAGGGGGTGGAGGCCCAGACCCTGGCCAACATGTATCTGGCCCTCGAACACAACCTGGAAATCATCCCAGTCATCAACAAGATCGACCTGCCCTCGGCCGATCCGGAGCGGGTGAAGACTCAGATCCGGTCCGACCTGGGGCTGGATCCGGCAGGCGCCCTGCTGGTTTCGGCCAAGGAGGGGATCGGGATCGACGCCCTCCTAGAGGCCATCGTCCAGCGGCTGCCCGCTCCGACCGGTGACCCCGAAGCGCCGCTGCGGGCGCTGATCTTCGACTCGCACTACGACCCCTACCGCGGAACGGTCGTGTATTTCCGCGTCTTCGACGGGCGTGTCCGCACCGGCGACATGATCCGTTTCATGTCCAACAGCGCCACGTATAAGGTGGAAGAAGTCGGGATCTTCCAACTGCGTCAGATTCCGGCAGCAGAGCTATCCGCCGGCCAGGTGGGCTACCTCACGGCCGCCATCAAAACGATCAGCGACACGCGCTGCGGAGACACCATCACCCTCAAGGAGCGGCCCTGTGCCGAGCCGCTGCCGGGGTTCAAGGAAGCCAAGCCCGTCGTGTTCTCGTCCATCTACCCCGTGGCGGCCGACGATTACGAAGAGCTGGCGACGGCGCTTGAGAAGTTGAAGCTGAACGATGCCGCCATCGTGTACGAAAAAGACACGTCCGTCGCACTGGGCTTTGGGTTTCGCTGCGGCTTTCTGGGTCTCTTGCATCTGGAGGTCGTGCAGGAGCGCCTCGAGCGCGAATACGGGCTCTCCCTGATCCTGACGGCCCCCTCGGTCCGCTACCGGATCCGATTTCGCGACGGCACCGAGGCAACGATCGACAACCCGGCGCTCTACCCCGACCCCACCCTGATCGATTCCACCTTGGAGCCTTTCATCCGCGCCAGCATCATTGTCCCGGACCGCTACATGGGGTCGGTCATGAAACTCTGCCTCGAGCGCCGCGGCACGAACACGAACTACCAGTATCTCACCAGCGACCGGCTGGAGATGATCTTCGAGATCCCGTTGGCCGAGGTGATCTTCGACTTCTACGACAAGCTCAAGTCGATCACCCAGGGGTATGGGTCCTTTGACTACGACCTGCTCGACTATCGCGAGACCGACCTGGTCAAGCTCGACATCCTCATCAACGGTGAGCGCGTCGACGCCCTGTCTCAGCTGGTGCATCGCGACAGCGCCGTGCCGCGGGCGCGCACCGCCTGCGAGAAAATCAAGGAGGAAATGCCGCGGCAGATGTTCAAAATCGCCATTCAGGGCGCCATCGGCGGCACCATTATTTCCCGTGAGACGGTCTCGCCGCTGCGCAAGGACGTTTTGGCCAAGTGCTACGGCGGCGATGTCACGCGCAAACGCAAGCTGCTGGAAAAGCAGAAGCGCGGCAAGAAACGCATGAAGATGGTCGGCAAGGTCATGATTCCACAGTCCGCGTTTCTGGCGGTGCTGAAGACGGACA
>CAZEKN010000041.1:8869-12934 GCA_964512755.1 uncultured Desulfatibacillum sp.
ATGGGGAAAACCGTCGCGGAGAAGATATTCGATACCCATGTGGTGGACCGGCCGGCGCAGGATGTCTGGATCCTGCGCCTGGATGCGGTGTTCTGTCACGAGATCACCACCCCCACCGCCATTCTGGATTTGATGCGCAAGGGACGGGACCAGGTCTTCGACCCCTCTAAGATCAAAGCGGTCATCGACCACGTGACCCCCGCCAAGGATTCCAATACCGCCTTGCAGGGCAAAATTCTGCGGGACTGGGTCCGCCGCCATCAGATCACGGACTTCTTCGATGTCGGCCGCAACGGGGTCTGCCACGTGCTTTTTCCCGAGCAGGGCTTCGTCCGACCCGGTTATGCCGTGATCATGGGAGATTCCCACACCTGCACGGACGGAGCCTTCGGTGCCTTTACCCCTGGCGTGGGCACCACCGACCTGGCGGTGGGCATCCTGAAAGGGGTCGGCGCCTTCCGCACCCCGCGCACGATGAAGATCACCCTCGTCGGCCGGCTGCGGCCGGGCGTGTTCGCCAAAGACGTCATCCTGTCCATCATCGGCCGCATCGGCATGAACGGGGCCACCCATCGCATCGTCGAGTTCGACGGTCCGGTGGTGGCGGACATGAACATGGACGCCCGCATGACGCTGTGCAACATGACGGTTGAAGCCGGCGGCACCTGCGGGATCTGCTACCCCGACAAGATAACCGCCGACTACCTCTGGGAGTTTATTCGGGGTGGCTACCCGGACCCGGCCGCCGCCGCAGCCGCCTTTCACCAATGGTGGCCCGATCCGGATGCGGTCTACGAGGAAGTCGTCGTGCACGACGTTTCCAACGTGGAGCCTGTCACCACCTTTGGATGGAAACCGGACAACGTCAAGCCGGTTCGCGCAATGCAGGGCACCCCTATTGACCAGGTGTTCATCGGCTCCTGCACCAACGGCCGTCTGGATGACCTGCGCAGCGCGGCCAGCGTGCTGAGGGGGCGGAAGATCCACCCGCACGTGCGCGCCATCGTCTGCCCGACGACCCCTAAAATTTACGCCCAGGCGCTGGCCGAAGGCCTCATCCAAATTTTTCTCGACGCGGGGTGCTGCGTCACGAACTCCACCTGCGGGCCGTGCCTGGGAATGAGCACCGGAGTCTTGGCCGAAGGCGAGGTTTGCGCCTCGACCTCCAACCGCAACTTCAACGGCCGCATGGGCCGCGGCGGCATGGTGCACCTCATGAGCCCGGCCACCGCAGCGGCGTCGGCTCTGGCCGGTCATATTCAAAACTCCGAACTGTTTAAAAGATAGGACGATCGAACATGAAAACGTTTGGCGGCAGGGTGTTGTTTCTGAACCGGCCGGATATCAACACCGATGAGATCATTCCGGCGAAATATCTGACCGAAATCGAGCGGGAGGCGTTGAAGCCCTACTTGTTCGAAGACCTGAATCTGGACGGCTTTGTGCCGAACCGCGACATCCCCGGGCACGAGGTCATCGTCAGCCGTGCCAACTTCGGCTGCGGCTCGTCCCGCGAGCACGCCCCCTGGGCGCTGGAAGCCAACGGCATCCGCCTGGTCATCGCGGAAAGCTTTGCGCGCATCTTCCACCAGAATATGTTCAACTGCGGCCTGTTGGCCGTAGAGCTGCCGGCCGAAGCCATCGAACGGCTCTTCAAGGAGTATGCTCACCGCGCGACCGTTGCTGCGGCGGACGTCGCACGCTCGGTGCTGGCCGTCCGCGCCGATGACCATGCAGAAGAAATTCCGTTCACGCTCGCCGAGTTCGATCGGGCACTGGTCGAAGCCGGCGGCTGGCTGGAATACGCGAACGCCAGGTATTGAACCGGCCACGCCCTCATTCGCCGGCGTCCCTGGACGTCTTCCCCTGCTCGAAGCAGTGCCGCCCATACCAGTCGATCTGCCGGCAGATGCCTCGCACGATCTGCACTTCTTTCGCGCGCAGCTGCATGCGCGTTCCGAAATGGCGCAGATTGTTCATGAAGTAGTCGGGATTGGCCGGGTTGATGAAGCAGATGCGCAGGAGCACGTCTTTGAGCTGCGCATACATGGCATCGAGCTCGAAACGGTTGGCCAGGCGCGGCGTGAAGTCCCTGGGCGTATCGAGGTTGCAGCGAAACAGTTCGTAACAGACGACCATGACCGCCTGCGCGAGGTTGAGTGAGGAGAAGTCCGCGGTGGGGATCGTCATGATGCTGTGACAGAATCGCAGGTCTTCGTTGGTCAGCCCGCGATCCTCGGGGCCGAAGAGGATGGCGATGGGGTTGTCCGCCGAAATCGGGATCAGCATCTCCGCCAGACGGGCGGGGCTGCTGATGACCTGACGCTGACCGCCCCGGCGGGCCGTGGTTCCCGCGACATAAGCGAACTCCCGCAGCGCCTCGGACAAGTCGGCGAAAACCTCCATCTCCTCGACCACATCGAGGGCCGCGTGGGTGGCCATCTTGCACACTCGCGTCAGGTCGCATCGCGGCGGATCCACCACGATCAACCGCCGAAGACCCATGTTGCAAATGGCGCGTGCGGCTGCGCCGATATTTTCGGAGATGTTCGGCTGGACCAGGACGATGGCGATGTTCGCCAGGTTGATTTTAACCGCCATCAGGCGATAATCTCAAACCGGTTGAAAAAATAGCCAATCTCGAACGCCGCGGTCTCGGGCGCGTCGGAGCCGTGGACCACGTTCTTTTCGATGTCGGTTGCGAATTCCCGGCGCAGGGTCCCTTCGGCCGCCTTGCGGTAATCGGTGGCCCCCATGAGCCCGCGCCACCGTGCGATGGCATTTTCCCCTTGCAGCACCATGACCACGGCCGGGCCGGAACACATGAAGGCGGTAAGGCTTTCAAAAAACGGGCGCTCGCGATGCACCGCATAAAAACCCTCCGCCTGGAACCGGCTCATGTGCACCATTTTGACGGCGGCGATTTTCAAGCCCAGGCCCTCGATGCGCTGGATCACCTTGCCGATCAGGCCGCGCGCGACCCCGTCGGGCTTGATGATGGATAGTGTTTGCTCCATAATCAATTAGTCCTTCCTTTCGATGGGTTTTGCACGGTGGCATAGCAGATGGATGCCGGGCAAGTCAACTTCGATGGCTTTGCAAAAAAAACCAATCTCAGCGTTGCGCTTCATCTCGCTGCCGCTGCGGCGTACTGTTAGTACGCCTCGCGTCACGAGGCTCGCGCGCCTTGATCTTGGTCTTTTTGCAAAGCCATCGGAGGTTATAACTTTTTACGAGTCTATCAATGTTCACCGCACTCATCCAGCTTGGAGGTTGACAATCCGGCACATTGCTTTTTATAATTTTTCAATACAACCGCTCCATGCAGCGATCAAAGGAGACGCGCGGATGCCGATCTATGAATTCTATTGCAGCGACTGCAACACCATTTTTAATTTCTTTTCCCGGTCCATCAATACGTCCAAAAAGCCCAAGTGCCCGAAATGCAAAAGCGGCCCATTGTCTCGGATGATGTCCGCCTTTGCCTTCACCGGCCGGGCCAAGGAGGACGGCGGACCGGACGATTTGCCGTTCGATGAAAACCGGATGGAAAAGGCGATGCAGACCCTGGCGAGCGAGGCGGAATCCATCGATGAAGAAAACCCGCGGCAGGCGGCCAACCTGATGCGCAAGCTGACCGACATGACCGGCATGGAGCTCGGACCCGGCATGACCGAGGCGCTCCGCCGCATGGAGAGGGGCGAGGACCCGGATCAGATCGAAGCCGAAATGGGGGATCTTCTCGAGGGCGAAGACCCTTTCCTGCTGCCCGGGAAAAAGGGGGCCAAGAAAACCGGAAGTCGGCCGGCCCCCCGGCGGGACGACACCCTGTATGACCTGTGAGGACGGCGTTGAAGGCAATGAAAACGGATGCGTTGAAGCGAATTGAGATCCGGCAGGACGATATCACGCAACTGGCGGTGGATGCCATCGTCAATGCCGCCAACACGTCGCTGCTCGGCGGCGGCGGGGTGGACGGCGCGATCCATCGCGCGGCCGGGCCGCAACTGCTGGATGAATGTCGCCGACTGCACGGCTGCCAGACGGGCGACGCCAGGCTCACGC